>CAZTUV010000048.1:0-12615 GCA_964616595.1 uncultured Alistipes sp. | reverse complement strand
GTTTGAGGGGCGTGTGTCGAAGGACGTATGGGTTCAAGTCCCATTACTCGCACCAAAGACTTTCAGTTTTGAAAGTCTTTTTTTATATCCAAAAATAATCCCCCACTTCCTTAAGTGAGGGATAAATTATTTTCCAAGAATATAATATTGCTAATTAATAAGTTCCGTTAATTCTTCAGACATCAATGGAAGGCTATCCGCTGAAATTGTATTTGCTACAACCATTTGTACAATAAGTGCATCAGCAGAAGATACACCATCAATGTCAAGAACATCTGCTTTAAGCAAACCCGTTTCAGATATTGAATACTCGTCAGCATTACTTAAAGACTGCATTATAAGAACAGAATCAGCAATAGTTACTTCTCCATCTTCATTAGCATCACCATAAAGAATATCAATACCAACAAATTTTCTGTTATATTTTTCTGCATATTCTTTTGCTGTTGAATTAATATATCCATATATAACTGCCGTATTGCTTATCGTTTCTTCAGAATCAGCTATTATACAATCAGGATTCATAATAGTTATCGATTCAAGCCCGTTACAATTGCTGAATGCTGAATAACCTATATTTTTCACGCTATCCGGAACATATATATAAGATAATTCTTCACAGTTTCTGAATGAGTAATCTCCTATTTCCTTTAAACCTGTTAATGTAATTTCGTTCAAATTATAACAGTTTTCAAACGTACCCATACCTATTCCCGTAACGGTTTGTGGAAGTTCTACGGTTGTAATATACTTACAATCTATAAAAGCATAATCTCCAATATATTTTACTCCATTTGTGATAACAACTTTATTTATTGTGTCTTTTTCAGAATACCATGGTGCATGATTGTCATTATATCCATAATCCGACATATTTCCAACTCCACTTATTTTAAGTACACCATCGCTTATATTCCAGACTATTTCAGTTGAAACTTTCCTGATATCGCTTGAAAATGTCTGAACCCAATAATATAAACCGTCTATATAAGCAATACCTACACCTATATTGGTATAGGATTCGTTAAGGATATTTTCACGATGTCCCTCAGAATTCAGCCAACCTTCAACAACGACTGAAACAATGTCAGAATATCCGGAAGTAGTATATGCTATATTCTCTCCGTAATGATATGTTGAAAGTCCATATTCAGCAAGAACAGTATCACACAATGTACCATCAGGACGCAAATGTGAAAATACTTCTGTAATTTCGTTTGCTCTGATTTCGGATACTTCATTAAGGTCATCATTAAGCACCAGAGGGGATAAATTCTGTTTAACTCTTTCAGCATTAACCAGTTCCCATACCTGCTGTATGTAATCCTGAATAGTATCAGTATCCCCTTCTGCTGACACATTGTTTTCTATGATATACATAAAACCAATGTTAACCGAACACATAACAGCAATTAAGTTTACAATCAATTTTTTCATAATATATCACCCCTTCATGATATATTATTATAATTTAAATACTAACTACTGTCAAGAGAAAATTGATATTTTCCACAAAACAAACAACATAACATGTCGTTATTTGTCAAATAACACAAAACGTTCCCTGTCTGATATTTGCAGACAAGGAACATCTGATAATATTTATTATTCAGCAGAATTTATTTCCGCAAGTTCCTCAGATGTCAAAGGTAAAACATCTGAAGTAATTGTATTTGCTACAACCATCTGTACAATTAATGCATCAGCAGAAGAAACGCCATCGCCATCAAGTACATCTGCATTAAGCATACCATTATCTGAAAGCGAATATTCATCAGCATTGCTTAAAGATTGCATTATAAATACAGCATCAGCAATAGTTGTATCACCATCTACATTAGCGTCACCGGGTTCGGCGATGCACTTAATATTATTTATTAATGCTGAATTAAGTGATGTTTCAACGTTTACTTTATCCCAGGATTTTTTGCTTCCTCTGTAAATTGCAGTTTCTACATTAGTATTATGAAAAGCAGCATATTTTATTGTCTGTATTTTTGAGCCTAAAGTAATCTCTGTTAATCCAGATTGTGCAAATGCAGAAGATTCTATACTAATTACACTATCGGGAATTACTATTGAAGTAAGAGATGTACAATAAGAAAATGCACCTTCCTTTATATATACAAGACTATCAGGTAATTCGATATCGGCTAATAAGCTACAATCTCTAAAAGCAGAATTACCTATTATTGTAAGATTAGCTGGTAATTTAATATTTTTTAACAAAGAACAACCATAAAACGAATTTGAATTCAAAATAGTGAGACTATCTGGTAATTCAACGTCATATAATGCTGTACAGTTTTCAAATACTGATTTGCCCATAGATATAACATTTTCAGGAATTACGATTTTACGCAATGTCTCACAATGTTGAAACGCTGATTCGCCTATAATTTCTAAGTTTTCAGGCAATTCAATCTCACTTAGCATACCACAGCTATAAAATGCAGATGCACCTATGTTAGTAATACTATCAGGCAATTGTATATCATACAACAAATCACAGTCATAAAATACTTTATCTCCTATAATTGTGAGAGTATCTGGTAATTCTACATATTCAAGTTTGCTATAACTTTTAAATGCACTTTCACATAGTTCAGTTATACCTTCTTCAACTTTAATACCTTTTACTTTTGCTATATCACTATAAGTAAGCACATCATTTAAACCTATAAATTTACCTGTACCAGAAATAGTAAGCAAACCATTATCATCGAGTTTCCAAGTACCGTTTTTGCCCCAGCTACCAGAATTTTCATTTTCAACTTCATCTGTTTCAGAACTATCATCAGTTATTTCTGTACCAGACTCAACAGTTTCATCTGCGTTAGCCTTAATAATCGGATAACCGCCAAGAACATTTGTTCCGCCAATAATACATAACGCCATTATACCTGCTAAAAAATTCTTTTTCATAAAAAACCTCCTATAATTTCTCCGGAAAATTATACAAAAAAAAAAAAAAAAACGGTGTGATAATTTCGTGAAATATGCATGAAAGAACAGTGACAATATAGTGAATATTATATTTTTGATAAAAATACGTGACAACTCATGAAAAATGTAGTATAATAAAATTGCAAATATTATAAAGATTGGAGAGGTTTATAATGTCAAAAACATTTTACATTACAACACCAATATATTATCCTTCCGGAAATCCTCATATTGGTCATTGCTATACAACTGTTGCGTGTGATTCAATTGCACGTTATAAACGTATGCAGGGATATGATGTCAAATTCCTTACAGGTACAGATGAACACGGTCAGAAAATCGAACAAAAAGCCTCAGAAAAAGGAATCACTCCTAAACAGTATGTTGATGAAATCGTAAATACTTTCAAGGAACTCTGGAAATACATGAACATCAGTTATGACCAGTTCATAAGAACCACTGATGATTATCATATTGAAACTGTTCAGAAAATCTTCAAGACCCTTTACGACAAGGGATACATTTACAAAGGTGAATATTCCGGAAAATATTGCACACCTTGCGAAAGTTTCTGGACAGATTCCCAGCTTGACGAAAACGGTTGCTGTCCTGAATGTCACAGACCAGTAACACTTGCCAAGGAAGAAGCTTATTTCTTTAAGATGTCACCTTTTGCTGACAGAATAGAAAAACTCCTTACTGAAACAGATTACCTCCAGCCTAAAACCCGTGCCGTCGAACTTGTAAATAACTTCATAAAACCAGGTCTTGAAGATTTATGTGTTTCAAGAACAACTTTCAAATGGGGTATTCCTGTCACTTTCGATGACAAGCACGTTGTTTATGTGTGGATTGACGCTCTTTCAAACTATATTTCCGCTCTCGGATACATGAATTCACGTCCGGACGAATTTGAAAAATACTGGCCTGCTGATACTCATATGGTCGCTAAGGATATTATGCGTTTCCATGCTATAATATGGCCTGCAATGCTTATGGCTCTTGACCTTCCATTACCAAAACACCTTGCTGTTCATGGCTGGATAACTTTTGACGGCAAAAAAATGTCCAAATCTCTCGGAAACGTTGTTGACCCATTCGTATTAGGCAAACGTTATGGTTGCGATTCAATCAGATATCACATATTAAGAGAAATGGCATTAGGTGCTGACAGCTCATTCTCCAACGAAATCATGATTAACCGTATAAATTCTGACCTTGCAAACGGAATAGGAAATCTTGTTTCACGTACCGTTGCAATGGCTGATAAATATTTCGGTGGTACACTTCCAGAAATCCGTGAAGATACTGAATTGGATAACGAATTTAAAAATACTGTTATTAAAACCGTTTCCGATGTTGATAACGCTATGTCAAAAACCGAAATCAAAAACGCTCTTGAAATAATCTTCAAAACAGTCGACCGTGCCAATAAATATATTGACGAAACAGAACCTTGGAAATTAGGTAAATCTGAAGAATCTAAACCACGTCTTGCAACTGTTCTTTACAACTTACTCGATGCCATAAGAATAATTTCAGGATTACTTTCACCATTCATGCCGTCAACAATGCCTAAAGTATGGGAACAGATTGGTGCAACTCCTGAAAATGTAACTTATGACAATCTTTCAGTATTCGGTGTACTTCCTGCTGATGTAACCGTTCATAAGGGTGAAATACTTTTCCCGAGAATAGATGTTGAAAAGGAAATTGAAGAACTTAACAGCATTATCAATGAAAATATGAAAAAGGCTCAGGAAAATCTCTCAGAAAATGAAAAGTCACCAGAAGTAATCGAACTCCTGCCGGAAATTGCAATAGATGACTTTGCCAAAGTAGAAATCCGTGTAGCTAAAGTTATTTCATGCGAAAAGGTAAAAAAGTCAAAGAAACTTCTTTGTTTACAGCTTGACGACGGAATGGGAGGCAGACAAGTTGTTTCCGGAATCGCCCAGTATTACAAACCAGAAGAACTTATAGGCAAAAAAATACAACTTATTGCAAATCTTAAACCTGCAAAGCTTTGCGGAGTTGAAAGCAATGGTATGATTTGTGCTGCCGACCTTGCGGACGGTGGCTGTAAAGTCCTGTTTGTTGATGATGACATTCCGGTTGGTGCTAAAATAAGATAATATTAAAGGGACAGTTCATTGTAATTGTCCCTTATTTATTAAAAAATCTGCCATACTTATAAGGTACAGCAGATTTTATTATTACATAAGTTCACATATAAGATTAGAAAATTCAACCGGATTGTCAATATTCATTCCTTCAATAAGGAGTGCCTGACTATAAAGAAGTTTAGCATATTTGCCAAGTTTTTCCTTATCTCCATCATTGTTCAATGCCTGAAGTTTCTTAAAGATTTCATGTTCCGGATTAATTTCAAGAACTCTTTGTGCCTTTACTTTCTGGTCGGTAGGCATGGAATTAAGGACTTTTTCCATTTCAAGTGAAATCTCTCCTTCACTTGTAAGGCATACAGGGTGAGATTTAAGTCTTTGCGAAAGAACAACCTTTGAAACCTTTTCATCAAGAGCGTCTGCAAGTTCTTTAAGGAGGTCAGCATTTTCTTCTTCCTTGGCTTTGATTTCCTCTTTCTTTTCAGTATTTTCAAGTCCGAGGTCGTCAGCTGATACTGATTTAAATTCCTTATCCTTGTATTTCATGAGGGTTTTTATTGCAAATTCATCGATATTATCAGTAAGATAAAGGATTTCAAAACCATTGTCTTTTACGAGTTCAGTCTGTGGAAGCTGTTCGATTCTTCCAACGCTGTCACCGGTTGCATAATAAATGAACTTCTGTTCTTCACGCATACCTGTAACATATTCATCAAGAGTAACGAGTTTATTATCCTTAGATGAAGTAAACAACAATAAATCCTGAAGTTTTTCCTTATTCATGCCATAATCACTATAAATTCCGTATTTAAGCTGTAAACCAAATGCTTTCCAGAACTCCTCATATTTTTCACGGTCATTCTTAAGCATTTTTTTAAGTTCACTGGTTATAGTTTTTTCAATACTCTTTGCTATAACCTTAAGCTGTTTGTCATGCTGAAGCATTTCACGTGAAATATTAAGAGAAAGGTCTTCAGAATCGACAAGACCCTTTACAAAACTAAAATAATCCGGCAATAAATCAGCACATTTATCCATGATTAAAACGCCGTTTGAATAAAGCTGTAATCCCTTTTCATATTCCTTTGAATAGAAATCGTATGGTGCTTTAGATGGAACATAAAGCAATGCATTATAATTAGCATTACCTTCATTTTTAACATGAGCATAACGGATAGGTTCATTATAGTCAAAGAACTTTTCTGCATAGAAATGCTTATAATCTTCTTCTTTGAGTTCAGATTTATTTTTCTTCCAGAGAGGAGTCATGCTATTAAGGGTTTCAACTTCAATATATTCTTCATATTCAGGAGTTTTACCTGCATTTTTATCTTCTTCCGACATTTCAACCGGACGACTGTGAGTAACCTCCATTTTAATTGGGAAACGTATATAATCAGAATATTTCTTTATTAAAGATTTAAGTCTGTACTGGTCAAGGAATTCTGAATAATTTTCATCATCTGTATCTTCAATAAGTTCAAGAATGATTTCAGTACCAACAGACTGTTTATCTGTTTCAGAAATTGTATATCCGTCAACGCCTTCAGATTCCCACTGATAAGCCTTGTCACTGCCATAAGCTTTTGAAATCACAGTAACTTTTTTTGCGACCATGAACGCTGAATAGAATCCGACACCAAATTGTCCTATAATCTGACTGTCATCATCAAGTTTGTTTTCAGTTTTAAATTTAAGAGAACCACTATTAGCAATAGTACCAAGATTATTTTCCAGTTCTTCCTTAGTCATACCAATACCATTATCAGTTATTTTAAGTATGCCGGAATCTTTATCTGCTGTAAGCCATATAGCGAAATCTTCCTTATTAAGACCAACTTTATCATCTGTAAGAGATTTAAAATAGAGTTTATCAATAGCATCGCTGGCATTGGAGATAAGCTCTCTGAGGAAAATTTCCTTATGTGTATAAATTGAATGAATCATCATTTCAAGAAGTCTTTTAGACTCTGCCTTGAACTGTTTAGTTTCCATAAAAAACATCTCCTGATAATAAATTTAGCACTCTCAACCTTTGAGTGCTAAAAATAGTATATATCTTTTTAACAGTTAAAGTCAAGTAGTCCAGCTTAATATTTACAAATTGTTCACAATTGTAATAATTATTCCTTTAAAAATACTTGACATATTTCCTTAAAAAGTATATAATTATTATGTTGTATTGAATTGCAGAATATTACTTCAGGCAGTATATGCAGCTTTGTTTTAAATCATTACTGGTTGTGCCGGTTTATCACAACCTCTACTTAATCCCCTCGTATGGATTATATGTCTGTACGATATGTTTTTCGAGTCTGTATGTCAGACTCTTAATTGATATATTTTGACAAATGAATAAAATAATGCGGCATTTACCGCCTTTAAGTGATAATCAGATTTATAATACAAGATTATTTTTATATTAAAGGAGGTAATGCACTGTATGAACTTGACCCTCTCTATTGTCCTTATTATTTTTGCTCTCGCTATAGGTGCTGTTGTCGCTGGTGTTATAGTTAATACCAAAGCTTTCCAGAAAGGCGTTGACGCAGGTATCCAACAGCGTAAACAACAAGCTGAATCTATAACCGGTTCTGCTGAACAACAGGCAGAACGCATAATTGAAGATGCTAAAAAAGATGCTGACTCTAAAAAGAAAAATGCATTGGTAGAGGCTAAGGACGAAATACACAAACTCCGTACCGAAGCAGAAAAGGAAATCAAGGAACGCAGAGCAGAGCTGTCACGTCAGGAAAGACGTATGCAGCAAAAAGAGGAAAATCTTGACAGGAAAACTGATAACCTTGAGAAAAAAGAAGATACCCTTAACCAAAAATTAAAGTCCGCTGATGAAAAACTTAAAGAAGCTGAAACTATTAAAAAAAGTCAGATGGACGTATTGGAAAAAATATCTGAATTTACAAGGGAACAAGCTAAGGAATACATAATTTCCAAACTTGAAGATGACCTTATCCACGAAAAAGCTGTTAAAATCGCTGCCTATGAACAACAAATCAAAGATGAATGCCACGAAAAAGCAAGAAGCTATATATCCCTTGCAATAGCTAAAGTGGCATCTGAACAAGTCTCTGAAACAGCTGTTTCAGTTGTACCACTTCCAAACGATGAAATGAAAGGTAGAATTATCGGACGTGAAGGTCGTAATATTCGTACCCTTGAAACTCTTACCGGCGTTGACCTTATAATCGATGATACCCCAGAAGCTATTACATTATCATGTTTCGACCAGGTACGCCGTGAAGTCGCAAGAATCGCTCTTGAAAAACTTATAGCTGACGGACGTATTCACCCAACCCGCATCGAAGAAATGGTAGAAAAAGCAAAACGTGAAGTCGAATACCGTATTAAACAAGAAGGCGAACGTGCAGTTATAGAAACTAACGTACATGGTATTAACCACGAACTTATAAAACTTATAGGTAGACTTAAATTCCGTACAAGTTACAGACAAAATGTTCTTGACCATTCAATCGAAGTTGCAAAACTCTGCGGAGTACTTGCATCTGAACTTGGTGTTGATGCTAATATGGCAAGACGTGCCGGACTTCTTCACGATATCGGTAAGGCTCTTACCGCTGAAATCGAAGGTTCTCACGTTCAAATAGGCGTTGACGTTTGTAAAAAATACAACGAAAGTCCTGTTGTTATCCATGCTGTCGAAGCTCACCACAATGATGTTGAACCTAAAACAGTTATTGCCTGCATCGTACAGGCAGCCGACGCTATCTCAGCCGCAAGACCTGCCGCAAGAAGCGAAAATTATGAAAGCTACATTAAACGTCTCCAAAAACTTGAGGAAATTTGTACTTCCTATGATGGAGTTGAAAAATGCTTTGCTGTTCAGGCAGGACGTGAAGTCAGAATTATGGTTGTTCCGGAAGTTATCAACGATGAAAAAATGGTACTCGTTGCAAGACAGATTGCCCAGAGAATCGAAACTGAAATGGATTATCCAGGTCAGATAAAGGTTAATCTTATCCGTGAAAGCCGAGTTACTGATTACGCTAAATAATCCATTGCGGACGGTATATTACACCCGTCCGCTTTTTTAATCAGGTCATGAAGGAGATGTTAATATGAAAAAAAAGAACTTGAGACGCAGATTGGCACTGCTTACAATATCTTTGTCAGTATCATTATGTGCTATATCAATGCCTGCAATCGCCGTTTGGAAACATATTGGATATTTAGGTGATATCAATAATGATACAGAAGTTAACATTGCTGACCTGCTCCTGCTTTCTAAATATATACTGAACAACGTTACACTTACTTCCGAAAACGCTTACCATATAGACGGACAAGAATATTCTATAAACGGTAACGATTCGGCAGGTTCTACCGAATACCTCCAGACTGCTGATGTAAATCAAGATGGTAAAATAGATACTTTTGATTTGACGTCACTCCGAAAATACCTCTTATCTCATAATTTTCAATCCGTTTATGTGTGGTCAGACGATGAAACCCCTTCACAAACAACAACTACTACCTCTACTACTGAAACATCTACTACAACTACGTCATTTATTGAAGCACCTGTTAAAGATTTATATGGTTCAATGCCCTCTCAGGGAAATGCAGAAATGATTATATTCTATGTGGATTTCCCCGACTGTCCATACAGCTATGAACCATCTGTCAGCGAAATAGAAACTATTTCGTTCGGAGAAGAAGATGCTGAAAATAAAAATTATCCTTACGAAAGTATGTCAGCATTTTATAGCCGTTCCTCAAAAGGGTGTATGGAACTTAATGGTAAAGTATTCAGATATACAACTAAAGAAAACAAATCAGCCTATGAAAACGATATATACCATATAAAACTTATTGATGAGATTTGTCAGGAATTCAAAGATAATATTGATTTTGCACAATTCGACGGAAATAATGATAATATTATCGATACAATGCTTATATCTGTCCCAGCCGATGCCGGCGACGACAATTGGTGGCCAGCTGCTGGTCAATATGGCGGCACTAATATTAATGTCAATGGTATGTCAATAGGTCATGTTATAGTGGGAAACGCCCAGATTGAAAGCAAAAATAATTATAAAAACTTCATTGGCAGTTATCTGCACGAAATGGGACATTGTATGGGACTTCCGGATTATTACCTTTACAATGGCGAAAAAGATTTTGAAGGGTTACACGGTTCAGGTGGCTACGAAATGATGGACGAAACTAATGCGGATTTTTCATCTGTTTCAAAATTAATGCTTGGCTGGTTCACAAATGACCAGATATCTGTATATGACTATAATACATCACCCCAAACATTTACTTTATATAACGCACAAAAAGAAAATGGCAATTGCGTTATAATTCCATATGGCAAACTTAAAAATAATTACTATTCTGAATTTTTTATACTTGAATATACAACTCTCGATGCTAATAACAGCTACATAAAAAAAGATTACTGGTGGGAAACTACTGGCTCTGGTCTGAGAATTCTGCACGTTGAAGGAACTATAAATGATAATTCCTATTGGAAATACTGGAAATATGCAAGCGGTGACAATGAAGCTACAAAAAATGATACAGGCAGACGTTTTGTACGTATAATAGACGATTCTGATACAGACAACCTTTATCATGCAGGCGATATAATAAATAGTACTATTTCTGGCTTTCAGTGGTATGACGAAAATGATACACAATCTGTTGATACAGGTCTTGAAATAACTGTAATTTCAATGACAGATGATATGTGTACAATTACTATTTCAGAAAAATAATGAGGTTTTAAAATGTCAAAACAACTATTCAACACAACTGAAAAATCAAACTTTATCCTCAATATGACAGAGGAAAAATACTCAAAGCTTGCATCTGTTGGTTTGTCAACAGCTTGTTTTTCAACAGCCGTTTTTGCAATAATTCCAGAAGTTGTTGATACATTATCATATTCAATAGTATCCGGCGGACTTGCAATTTCAGGGGTAATATGCATGGTACTTGCACTTATCGCTATTATGAAAAAATATATAGACCGTAAAAAACTTATACCTTTATGTGCATTTGGGGCAATGATTTTATGTGGGGTTATTTCCCTTATAAATTCTTATTCTGTAAGTACATCTTTTTACGGATTTTCAGGTCGTGGTGAAGGACTTCTTGCTATAATATTCTACTTTGGATTCTTTATAACAGCACTATCTATTAAACGTCAGAAATCTATAAATATAATTATAAATTCATTGATACTCTCCGGAATACTTCATAGTATAATTGGACTTATACAAACTTTTACCGGAAAGCTTAGTCATTATCGTTTTGCATCACTAAGCATAAAAATAAACGCTTCAAGTGGACTGGCACAATCTCCGATATTTCTTGCAATGGTTCTAAGTCTTGCTCTTGTGGCATCTCTTGTAACAGCCGTTTTGACAGATAACAAAAAGCGTCGTATTTTTTGTATAATAAGTTCATGTTTATTCTCATTCGTAATAATGTTTACATATTCTGTTATGGGAATAGCTGGGATTATTCTTGCTGTACTTTCAGCAATTATAAGTATTTTTATAAAGAAAGCCCCTAAAATAAACTTTATTTCTGTATTATCCGGAATACTTCCTGCCATACTTGCGGTAATTATCGTTAATGCAGGGATTATTGGCGAAATATCTTCATATAAGCTATACGATGGATATACATTATGGTGGGCAGATTCATATATGAGATTATCAGCAAGTGGTAACTGCAATCCGGAAGAGGTTGATATTTCTGATATAAAAGAAGTTTACAAATATCTGAACTCAAAAACAATCAATATAATAAAAAAATATCCCGTTACCGGTACAGGAGAAGAACAACTGATATATCCACAATTGTATACTACTGGCGGTATAAATACCGAAAACTCTGATATCAACTCATTAATTGCATTAAATAAAGGAACTTTTGACAAAGTATACAATGAATATCTCTATACCGCTGCTACAAGAGGTATCCCTTCATTAATTGCATTGATAATAATTTTAGTTTCTGTTGCAATAACAGGAATTCGCAAACTGAAAAACTCACCATCTGAAAACACTATTTGTACATTTATGATATTTATAAGCGGAATAATAATATTCTTTATAGGTTGTAGTAATATAACGTTTTCTCCA
Source organism: uncultured Alistipes sp. (assembly GCA_964616595.1). Classification (GTDB taxonomy): domain Bacteria; phylum Bacillota; class Clostridia; order Oscillospirales; family Ruminococcaceae; genus Ruminococcus. The sequence goes on along the minus strand of CAZTUV010000048.1, from coordinate 401 downwards.
ATGTTCTGGACTATTGCAGGACTGGTAATGCTTTCTGAAAAAGATTTGAGTAAGTAATAACTAACAAAAGTATATTGATTTTTTAAAATTAATATGATAAAATGTTTATAGAAATATTTTACGGAGGTGCTTATTATGGCATACGTTATTAGTGATGATTGCATCAGCTGCGGTGCTTGTACAGGTGAATGTCCAGTAGATGCTATCTCTGAAGGCGATGGAAAATATGTTATAGACGCAGACGCTTGCGTTGAATGTGGTGCTTGTGCAGGTGTATGTCCTGTTGCTGCTCCTGCTGCTGAATAATTTTCACTATCAGAAATTTAAACAGTCCTGTTATGGGACTGTTTCAGCCTGTCCAAAAACCCCGATATCAGATTTGACATCGGGGTTAAAAATTT
>CAZTUV010000047.1:0-12631 GCA_964616595.1 uncultured Alistipes sp. | reverse complement strand
AAATAAGAAAGCTTTATTGTTCAATATGCACAAGTAAAGTATATAAAATTTGTTATAACTACTAAATAATAGTATTATCAGACAGATTTTTTTCTGTATTTAGATTTCTGACCTAAATTAAGTGATATAGTAAGAATCTTATCCGACTTAAAAAGTTTCAGTGCAAAAAACATACATATTACCAATACAACTATCTGATATATCAATCCACCAAAGAATATGGTTGTATTTCCGAACATAAGGTTTGGAATACCTGAAAAGGTATGTGTAAATGGTATAGCATACACAAATATTCTTATAACCATAGGAAGTGAATTTATATCTGTAAGCATTGAAATAATATAAGGAATCATTGCCAGCATCATAACAGGCATTATAACTGTCTGTGAAGATTTTGTATCATTTACCAAAGCACCAAGCATTATAGAAACTGAAAGGCAAATCATTATAGTCATAAAAAGTTGCAGTCCGACAAGTACATAATCTCCAGACGAAAGAGAAAGTCCCAATTGTGTTATTGCATCGTCGACCGAAATCGTAACTCCTGATATAATATTTTCCGTCTGAATAAATGAGCTTTTTATAAATCCTGAAAATCCAACCATATAAACACCTGCATTTATCAGAGCAACAACCGCTGCCGCAAGCATTTTAGCGATTATTATTGATGAACGTGAAACAGGTGCTGAAAGTAATGTTTCAAGTGTTTTGTCAATTTTTTCATTTGAAATTGAGCTTATAAGCGATTGTGAAGTCATCATGATAAGAAGAAATACAATAATAGGAAGTATCATATTTTGAAGTGATATTTTGCTGATAATATTGTCAACTGAAGTAGAAGCAGATTTATCATCAACAACAGTATTATCTGTTAATATAATTGGATTTTCCATCAATTCAAACTGTTCCGATGACATTCCGGAATTCTTAGCTATTGTATCCGCTATACAGCTTTGAATAAGTGAAACTGCTCCAGAAGTGCCTGTGGAAATATTAGACATTGTTGCAGCTGAGGTCATTCTTGAGGCGGTAATTAATTCTGGTTTTTCACCATTTTCAAGAGTTTCTGTAAAGCCTTCCGGCAAAATAATAATATTTTTTATATCATTGTCTGAAAGGATATCGGCATAATCATCACCAATGGTATCAAATGTTGTAATTTCAGCACCTGAACTTTCAAGTATTTCAATAAGACTTCTGGTAAAATCAGTATCATCACGGTCACTTATGTTAATTTTAGGGTTATTTGCTTCCTCTGTAACATCATTTATAGCTGATTCCGTTATATTTCCCATAATAAAAAGCATTGCAAGGATAACTACAAGACTCATAATCATTTGACCATTTATCAATTCTTTAAGTTCCTTCTGAAATAAATTAATGAACTTCATTTTCAAGCACCACTCTTTCAAACACTTCTTCAAGATTAAAGGCATTATATCTTTGTTTAAGTTCCTCACCAGTGCCACTAACCATAAGATGACCTTTTGATATAATTGCAACACGGTCTGAAACAAATTCTATTTCAAGCATATTATGCGATGACAAAAGAAATGACATTCCTTCTTCAACAGCCAGTTTCTTTATCATTTTGCGGATTTCAATAGCATTTATTACATCAAGACCACTTGTAGGTTCATCAAGAATAGCAAGTTTAGGTTTTGTCATCACAGCACGTGAAAGAAGAAGCTTTCTAATCATGCCTCGGCTATAACTGCCGATTTTATCATTAATCCTATCGCCCAGCCCACACATTTCCTTGGCACGATTTACACAATCAATAATTTGTTTTGGGTCTGTAAAAAATAATCCTGCCATAAATTTAAGATAATTAATTCCCGTCATATTTTTATAAGCCCCAGCCTCGTCCGGAAGATAAGTAATACATTCTCTTACTTTTTCCGGCTGACTAACTATGCTATAACCATTTACTATTGCATCTCCGTCTGTCGGTGAAAGAAGCGTTGAAACCATACGTATAGTAGTAGTTTTACCTGCTCCGTTCGGCCCTATAAGAGCGAATATTTCTCCCTTTCCAATATCAAATGATACATTGTCCACTGCCAGTACCTTTGCATATTGTTTAGTAAGACCTTTAACTTCAAGGACTTTTTCCATAAAATTACCCCTTTAAAGTGATTTAATATATAATTATTCATTAATAAATTCTGTTCCTATATCATTAAGAAAATCGGCTACTATAAATCTTGGACGCTGTTTGACTTCAGCATAAATTTTGCCAATGTATTCGCCTATTATTCCAAGGCAAAGCAACTGAAGTCCGCCTATCAGCCATATCGAACACATCGTACTTGACCACCCGCCAACTGACAAACCGGATATTTTTACAATAAAACTCCATATAAATGCAACAAGACTTACTATAAACATTATAAATCCAAGTGATGTTATAAGTTTGAGTGGCTTTGTACTAAATGAAGTTATGCCATTAACAGCAAATGAAAGCATTTTCTTTAATGGATACTTGCTTTCGCCTGCAAAACGTTCGTGGCGTTCATAATAGACGTTGCAGCTTTTGAATCCTATGAGTGGTATCATTCCACGAAGAAACAGATTCACTTCTTTAAAGTTAGAGAGTTCGTTTAGAACACGACTGCTCATAAGTCGGAAATCAGCATGATTATAAACTACATCAGCTCCCATTAATTTCATGAATTTATAGAAACTTTCAGCTGTGAATTTTTTAAAGAAAGTATCAGTTTTTCTTGCACTTCTTACGCCATAGACCACCTGATTGCCATTATAATATTCCTTTACCATGGAATCAATCGTATTGATATCATCTTGCAAATCGGCGTCCATAGTTATTGCCATATCACATATATCTTTAACTGTCATAAGACCTGCAAGAACAGCATTCTGATGACCGCTGTTATGGGCAAGATTTATTCCGGAAAAAAAATCCGGATTCTCATTATGAAGTTGCTGAATAATATTCCATGTACTATCTTTAGAACCATCATTTACAAAAACCACACGGCTTTTTTGGGAAATAAGATTCTGTTCAATAAGAGAAATATATTTATCTTTAAGTTGTTTAGCTGTTTCGTGTAAAACTTCCTGTTCGTTATAGCACGGAACTACCATATATAATGTTTCTGGATTGTCCATTTTCCTTATCCTTTCTTTTTTATAACTAACATTATATCACAACGCCAACAATACGTCAAGATAAAATGCCACGATGAGTTTTTGGAAAAATTAAAAATAACTCTTGACAAACTTGAAATTTTATGTTATTATATCAAATAGAGCATTATGTCTGCTCTGATTTCAGGAATGAATTCCGGAATATAGATGTGTGGGCCCTGTGCAACAAGACCCCGTGAACCATGTCAGGCGGGAGACCGAGCAGCATTAAGCGGATTGTTTTGTGTGCCGCAGCAAGCCTGCACATCTATGCTCCGGAATTTTTTGCAAAAAAATATTACTGAAAGGAATGTGTTTTTAGATGTATAAGGCTCTTTACCGCAAATGGCGACCAATGACTTTTGATGACGTTATCTCTCAACAACATATAACTGATACTCTTAAAAATCAAATTATAAGCGGTAAAACAGCTCATGCATATCTGTTTACAGGCTCAAGGGGTACAGGAAAAACTACATGTGCAAGAATACTTGCTAAAGCTATTAACTGCCCTAATATGAAAAATGGTAACCCATGCCTCGAATGTGATATCTGTTGTGATGCCGAAAGTAATTCCCTTACAGACATAATAGAAATAGATGCTGCTTCAAACAACGGCGTCGATGATATACGTGACCTTCGTGATGGTGCTGTCTATACTCCGGAACGTGGTTCGCATAAAATATATATAATCGATGAAGTGCATATGCTTTCAACCAGTGCATTCAATGCTTTGCTGAAAATTATGGAAGAACCTCCATCATATGTTATGTTTATCCTTGCAACTACCGAAATCCATAAAGTTCCGGCAACAATAACCTCACGTTGCCAAAGATATGATTTCAGAAGAATTCGCCCTCAGGATATTGCAATGCGTCTTGAATATATCGCACAACAAGAAAATATTAATCTTACTTCAGACGGTGCATCTCTTATCGCAAAACTCGCTGACGGTGGTATGCGTGATGCAGTTTCACTTCTTGACCAATGCTCAGTTTGTTCAGAAATCATAGATGCTGAAACTGTTTCAAATATTGCCGGAATCGCTGGCAGAGATTACCTTTATGAAATCCTCGATGCTATTTCGGATAAAAATGCATCAACAGCTCTTTCTGTTACCGGAAAATTATATGATATGTCAAAAGACCTCGTGCGTCTTTGTGAGGAACTTATTACTCAATTAAGAAATATAATGCTTATTCAGGTATCTCCGGAAACCGCTAAAAGCCTTATCGTTTGTATGCCCGATGAACTTGAAAAATTAAACTTCCTTGCAAAAAAAGTTCCGCTTGAACAAGTTATGAACGAACTTTCCGCATTGCAGAAATGCCGTGAAAATATGTCGCACGTTATGAATAAACGTGTGGAATTTGAAATGACTTTAATAAAACTTTGTGGAAATAAAAATAATTCTCCTGAAACTATTGACAATTCTGAAATTTATGATAAAATAAAACAGTTGGAGAATAAAATAAATTCAACATCTTCTGTAAATGTTTCGGTTTCTTCCCAGAAACCACCAGAAAATGTTCTTACTGCCAATAACCCGTTGCGTGAAATGGAACCTGTTCCTAACGTTGATATCAAAAAACTAAAACAGGAAGATATGATAACTTGTTCAAAATGGTCTGAAATAGTTGAGGAACTTAAAAAAATAAAACCAGACCTTGCCGGTACTCTCGATGGGTCTTATGCACTCACTGCCGGAAATGTTATTTTTATCACTTCTAAAAACAGAATGTTTATAAATGTCTTTAAAAATTTCAAAGAAAACGCCACGGCTTTAAGTGACGCTATAAATACAATCCTTGGACAACGTTACGTTATAAAAGCTCGTTGCGATACAACCATTGAAGAACAAAAAAACATGGCAGAACAAATTATACAAAAAGCTATTAATTACAGCATTGAAACAGCTGTTGACAATAATCAATAATTTTTTTATCTAAAGGAGATTTAAGCAATGAAGGCAAGAATACCAAGAAATGCCGGCGGTAACGCCCAGAACATGAACCAAATGATTAAACAGGCTCAGAAAATGCAAGACCAGATTACTGAACTTCAGGAAAACATCGAGGCAAGAGAATTTTCTGCCACAGCAGGCGGCGGTGCTGTCGAAGTCGTAATCACAGGAAAAAAGACTATTAAGTCCCTCAATATTAAACCGGAAGTCGTTGACGCTGATGACATCGATATGTTACAGGACTTGATAATCAGTGCTGTTAATGAGGCTATCAACAACGTTGAAACTACCACAGAATCTGAAATGAGCAAGATTACTGGCGGCGTATCTATTCCTGGTCTTTTCTGATGGCTGACCATAACGCTTTACCTCTTATCATACTCTCTGAAAAGTTTGCATCACTGCCAGGAATCGGTATGAAAACTGCTCAGAAACTCGCATATTATGTAATGTCAATGAAAACTTCTGATGTTGAGGAATTTGCAACTGCTCTTATTAATGCAAAAAAAAATGTTCATAAATGCAAATGCTGCATGAATCTTACAGAACGTGAAATATGCCCTATATGTTCATCAGATGTTCGTGACAAAAGCATTATATGCGTCGTGGAAACACCAAAAGATGTTACGGCATTTGAACGCACACGAGAATATCATGGTGTATATCATGTATTGCATGGACTTCTTTCACCTTCCGACGGAATAAACCCCGATAGTATCCACATAAGAGAACTGCTCTCAAGAATTTCAAAAGGCAATGTAAAAGAAGTTATAATGGCTACTAATCCCAACGTTGAAGGAGACGCTACCGCAATGTATATCGCTAATATCCTAAAACCTCTGGGAATTAAAGTCACAAGACTTGCATTTGGATTGCCAGTCGGAAGTATCCTTGAATACGCTGATGAAGTGACTCTTTACAAGGCTCTTGAAAACAGAAATAATATGTAATAAAAAAAGGACGGTTTGTTTTTAACCGCCCTTATTTTTTATACTTTTTTCTTTATTGTACGTTTAACGATACCTTTAAGGCGTTCGCAGGTGTCCTGAGGAAACTCTGTAACAAATTTAACAGCGTGTTCATGTGCCTCATCTTGTGGAAGTTTCAGAAAATTATGAAAAAACATATAGACTTCACTGAAATTTGAATATATTTCCTTAACAGCTTTTTCTCCCTCAGCAGTAAGAACTACACTATTACAGAAATCCTCATATACCAGACCACAATTTGCCATACAACGAAGCATTTTACTTACACTTGGACGTGATACTCCTAAATGTCTTGCAATACTTACACTTCTTACATATTCATCAATATCTGAAAGTTCTTTTATAGCAATAAGATATTTTATATGTCCAGCACAATGTTTCATCTGAAAACCTCCTTTACTTATCCGAATCGATAAGATGCCAGTAACCTTTAAGATATATTCCACCTGAAATAACCGTCAATATTGTAGAAATCCATATACATACAGGAATAACTATGTTATCAATGGTATTCCTGAAACCATCTGCAATATCCAGATTAAAATCATAACAGACACTTAACCATACAAGTGATATGATTATTGTTACCATTGTAAATGCTGTTTTAAGCTTACCCCACATTCCGGCAGCAACAACTATTCCGCTGTTTGCCGCAAGCAGTCTTAAACCAGATACCATAAACTCTCTTGCACTTATTATAATCAATGGAATGGAACTCATATTTATTTCTGAGAGTTCAACGAACACTGCTAATGCGGAAATTACAAGAACTTTATCTGCAAGCGGGTCAAGAAACTTTCCAAAATTAGTAACAAGATTATATTTACGGGCAATTTTTCCATCAAGTGCATCTGTTATTGAAGCTACTGCAAAAATCACAAAAGCTATCAAAAAATGAAATGGTACTTTCCAGTAAATGAATAAAAGAAAAAATGGAATAAGACAAACCCTCATTAAAGTAAGCTTATTTGGAAGATTCATTTATCTATCACCTCTCCGATTAAATCATAATCAAGTGTATCAGTAATTTTGATTTTTACATATTGACCAACAGCAAGTGGTTTTTCAGAAGTAAAGAATACTTTTCCGTCTATATCAGGAGCATCTGCCTGAGTACGTCCAAACCAGCATTCTCCAAAACGGTCAAATCCTTCAACAACAGCCTCAAATTCTTTTCCTAAAAGTTTCTGATTATTTTCAGCACTAATAAGCATTTGTTGTTCCATGATAATATCGGCACGATGTTGTTTTATATCGTCCTCAAGCTGGCAATCAAAGTTTCCTGCCTTTGTACCTTCTTCCTGTGAATAAGCAAAACAGCCAAGTCGGTCAAATCTTGTTTTCTGTACAAATTCTGAAAGTTCTGTAAACTGTTCGTTTGTTTCACCAGGGAATCCTGTAATAAGAGTAGTACGGAGAATTACATCTGGAATTTTCGTTCTGATATGTGTGAAAAGATTTTCCATAAATTCGAGGTCACCACAACGATTCATACGTTTAAGGATTTCACCGTTACAGTGCTGTATTGGAATTTCAAGATATTTAACAAGTTTTTCCTCACTGGCAATAGTATCAAGAAGTTCATCAGTGATTCTTTCCGGATAGCAATAAAGTGTACGTATCCAATGAATACCTTCAATTTTACAGAGTTTACGTAGAAGTTCGGGCAATTTTGATTCGCCGTATAAATCTTCTCCATATCTGGACGTATCCTGTGCTATAACAATAAGTTCAGTAACACCATTTTCAGCAAGCCATTCAGCCTCTTTTATAACGTCTTCCATAGGTACACTACGGAATTTTCCCCTTATCTGAGGAATTGCACAATACGTACAGCAATTTGAACACCCTTCAGCTACTTTAAGGTATGCAAAAAAAGGTAATGTTGAAATAATTCTTTTACCTGTAAGTTCAGCATCGAGCTTTGGAGCAAAGTTAATATAGCGTTCATCTTTCATAACATGGTCAAGAACATCAACAATATCCTTGTTATTTCCGATACCGATAACCGCATCTGCCTCCGGAAAAAGTTCAGCAGTTTCTTCCCTGTAACGTTCAGTAAGACAACCTGTAATTACAATTTTTTTCAAAGTACCGTCTGCTTTAAGCTTAGCGAGTTCAAGGATTGTTTCAATCGCCTCCTCCTTTGCAGACTGTATAAAACCACAAGTATTCACAACAGCGATATCAGCAAGTCCCGGCTCTGTGACAAGTTTATAACCATGATTTTTCAGTTTATATAACATTCTTTCAGAATCAACGAGATTTTTTGAACAACCGAGTGATACCATTCCAACTTTAATCGGCATATTTAATCCTCCTGATTATCAAAATATTCCTTTACGGCACGATTTATTTCATCAAATCCATAACCATTTCTAACAAGCGAACTTTTTACTTTTTCTATTGATTTTTTATCATCAATGTCCGTCAGAAAACGGGCATATTTATTTTGTATAAGGTACATGAGATTTTCCGAAAACATTCCAGAGTATATCTGAATAGCATCTTCAGCTGTATATTCACTGATACCTTTAAGAATAATTTCATGTTTAGCACGTCTGAAACCATATTTTCTGCCTTCAATATATCTGCGAGCTAGCTTTTCAGCATAACGTTCGTCGTTGATAATACCGCAACTTTCAAGCTTGGCAACAACAGCAACACATAAAGATTCATTTTTATAAGTTTTTATAAGTTTGTCCAACATTTCAGATGCTGAATAATCACGATAATCCAGACAATACAATGAATATTGATATGCACGGCGAAAATTTGATGCATAGATTATTTTATGGAGTTCAGAACGTTCAAGTTCCATATTCTCACATATTCCGAAATCTGCTATTATATCAGCATGGAGATAAAAAGTTTTTTCATCATCTGTCTGTATTTCGTAAGTACTGCCCTTATAGATTTTTACGGAAATTACTTTCATTATTCTTCTGCCGGAGTAAATTCTTCATACTCATCATCTATATCATCAATAGCTATACTATCTTCCGGAGTTGCAACGGATTCAGGAATTTCAGGATTTTTATTTGCATTTATGATTTCATTACGTCTTTCAAGAATCTGTTTTTCAATTTCCTCCATCATTTCCGGATTATTTTTCAGAAGTTCCTTTACGTTATCACGTCCCTGACCAAGTTTCTGGTCTTTATAGCTGAACCATGAACCACCTTTTTTAATAATATCGAGTTCAACAGCCATATCAAGAACTTCTCCGGTACGTGAAATTCCCTGACCATACATCATATCAAAAGTTGCTTCCTTAAATGGTGGTGCTACCTTGTTTTTAACGACTTTACAACGTGTAGACGCACCGATTATTTCACCATTGGATTTAATAACTTCACCTTTTCTGACTTCAATACGAACTGATGCATAGAATTTCAAAGCACGCCCACCGGGGGTTGTTTCCGGATTACCATACATAACACCAATTTTTTCACGTATCTGATTGATAAAAATAGCTACACAATTTGATTTTGAAATAGCACCGGTAAGTTTTCTCATAGCCTGAGACATAAGTCTTGCAAGTTGTCCGACGTGTAAATCGCCCATATCACCGTCGATTTCTGCACGGGTTGTCATAGCAGCAATGGAATCTATAACAATTACGTCAATCGCTCCGGAACGTATCAATGCTTCAGCGATTTCAAGAGCCTGTTCACCGCTATCCGGTTGAGAAACAAGAAGGTCATCAGTATTAACACCAAGAGCCTTTGCATAATTCGGGTCAAGAGCGTGTTCAACGTCTATGAAAGCAGCCTCACCGCCGAGTTTCTGAGCCTGTGAAATAACAGACAAAGCAACAGTTGTTTTACCAGAACTTTCAGGGCCATAGATTTCCACTATACGACCCTTAGGAACGCCTCCGATACCAAGAGCCATATCAAGACGCATTGAACCTGTTGGTATTGCATCAACATTAAGCGTTTCTGTCTGACCAAGACGCATTACAGCACCCGCACCATATTTTTTTTCAATCATCTTCAAAGCACCTTCAAGGGCAATTTTTTTATCGTCCTTTGTGGTAACACGCACAACAGATGCTTTTTTAGCAAGTTCCTTTTTAGCCATCACAATTCCTCCGATTTCTGTGCCGTAACATTTCTGATTATATTATTCAGGTCACGGCTGAATGTTATATTGTAAAAATTATTCTTACCTAAAATATTTTTTATATCTTCATGCTGACCATCACCAGATTCATAAATCAACCAGCCGTCTTTACGAAGATAATTTTTCCAGAGTGAAGTTATTCTGTGGTAAAAGTCCAGTCCGTCAGCCCCCCCGAACAAAGCTAATGAAGGTTCAAAAGTGACTTCTTTCTGCAACGAATCCATTTCCTGCTGAGTAAGATATGGAGGATTGGACACTATTATATCAAATACCGGAAATTCTGACAATTCAGGTTTAAGGACATCAGAATTAATGATATTTATTTCTGCACTGTTCAATACAGCGTTATCATGAATTACTTCAACTGCTTTTTCCGAAATCTCAACACAATAAATTTCAGATGATGGTATTTGATTTTTAAGAGTTATTCCTATACAACCGCTTCCTGCACACAAATCCGCTATTTTTGGAGATGTGAGATTATTTTTTCTGCATATTTCAAGAACATTTTCAATAATGAGTTCAGTATCAGAACGTGGTATAAGAACATTCTCATTAACCTTGAATGGATAACCATAAAATTCCCACTGTCCCAAAAGATACTGTAATGGATAACCCTCTGAACGTTTTTTTACAAGTGACATAATTTTGGTTTCATCATCTGGAAAATCTTCAAAAATACACTTTGTATCAAAATACGCCGAATCTATACCATGTTCTTTCATAATGGAAACACATTCACGGAAAAACTCATTATTTACCACTTATCTTCCTCCTTGTCTTCAGGGATACAAGGTTTCATAGCGGCTATTGCCACCTCAATCATGCTATCATCAGGTTCACGAGTAGTTATTCTCTGCATAGCAAGACCGGGAGCAGAAAGTATCCTTGTAAATAGATTATCGTTATTTCCGGCGATTCTTATACATTCATATGATATTCCGACAACAAGCGGTAAAAGTATCAATGATGCAACCACTCTTTGCCATGTGACCGTAAAGGGAACAAAACACATAACAAATATTCCTATTATAAGTACAATAAATATAAAACTTGTTCCGCACCTCTTATGAAAACGTGATTGTTTGCGGACATTTTCAACAGTAAGAGGAAGTTCAGCTTCATGACAGGCAATTGTTTTATGTTCTGCACCATGATATTCATATTGACGGCGAATATCTTTCATTAAGCTGACAAGTGCCATATATCCCACAAAAATAATTATTTTTACGATTCCCTCAAGAATGGAACGAAGTACCCTATATTCTGTTATTTTTGGAATGAGACCTACTATGAATTTAGGAAGAAATGCAAAAAGCCCTACTGCAAGAACTATGCCGAGAAACATTCCTATATACATTAATACATCGAATAATCCGGAATTTTCCTCTGCCTTTTCTTCTTCTGTAAGTTGTTTTTCAGCTGATTTCATCATATACTTGTAACCTCTTACTAAAGACATTACAAAACTTACACACCCTCTTACCAGCGGAGTCTTTTTATACCACGGAGCATTTTTACCGTTATTTTCCTCCCACGTTTCAAGGTCTATTGAACCATCAGGAAGTCTGCAAGCCATAGCTCCGGTATTAGGGCCTAGCATCATTATACCCTCAATAAGAGCCTGACCTCCTATTTTTGATTTGAATTTTTCATTGGATTGATTTTTTCCCATATGACTATCTCCTATTGTGTTTTGGCAGGAAGTACAATTTTAACTGTTGTACCCTTTCCCTCACCGGCACTTGAAATTTCCATTGTACCCTCATGCATTGCGATAATTTCATCTGCAACTGCAAGACCAATTCCTGAACCTCTTCTTGTATGATTTGCCTTATAAAATTTTGTTTTTACCTTAGGCAAATCTGATTCTTTTATACCACAGCCTGTATCTGAAACGGTCACAATAATTTTTCCTTCTGATTCAGAGGCATTTATTGTAACAGTATCCCCTTCCGATGAATATTTAACGGCATTGTCAATGACATTTATAAATACTTGTCTTATCCGGTTCTTGTCGCCAAAAACAAAAGGCAACATTTCGGGGTCATTATAAACAATTGAGATATTTTCACGGCGTGCCTTTTCACTATAAATCAATACAGCGTCACCGAGTTCAGCAAGGATATCCATATTAGCTGCCTGCAAAGTAAAATGACCGCTCTGCATACGTGAAAAATCGAGCAATTCTTCAACCATCTGTGAAAGACGTTCAGTTTCATTAACAATAACCCTTACTCCCTTACGAACTGTATCCGGATTAGATTCACTATCAATCATAAGAGTTTCTGCCCAGCCCTTTATAGCTGTAAGAGGCGTACGCAATTCATGTGAAACTGATGATATAAATTCATTTTTCATTGCTTCAGCATTGGAAAGTTCGTCTGCCATATGGTTTATA
>CAZTUV010000046.1:0-12681 GCA_964616595.1 uncultured Alistipes sp. | reverse complement strand
TAACCCGAAGGTCGTTGGTTCAAATCCAGCCGCCGCAACCATACCTGCACCCTTATTTTGATACAAAATAGGGGTGCATTCTTATGCCCTGAAAACAACGCAGTATCGGCACTTTTTGAAAAGTGTCGTTTTCTGTTGTATGAATAGGGGAGCGATATTTACCTCGAAAATAGGCTTAAATCCTGCTTTTCGGGGGTTAGCGTTTTCTTTTGCACCCATTTTAGGGTCAATGCAACCTTGCGTTTTATGTTGCTAAATTAAAAAAAATAACCGCCGTAGTAATCGTATTGACCACTACGGCGGCAATGCTTTATGTGCTTACGCTTCAATCTCCGTCCCGTCAAGGAATTGAAAAATCATTCTGTTATCGTGAAAGACAGTAACCTTTTCAACCACCGTTCTCCAGAGGGAGTCATCAAAGGTATCTATGACTGATTTCGTTTCAGATAACTGATGTATCATGTTTTGCAGAGCTTCAGATCTGTTAAGCTGATCGACTCGTTTTTGCTCCAATTTCTGAAATTTTCTGAATTTCTCGTCATATTCTTTTGTCATTGTATCATGGCGTTCATCATAATCTTCAGGACGCTTGGCGGACTGTGCAAATTTCAGAACCATTTCTCTGTTTGTATTTTCGATGACTGAAAGTTCCTGCGAAAGTTTTTCGATCTTTTTGTCAATTGCCGATGTGTCAGAAATTGTATCAATCAATTCTTGACAGGTGTCAATAATCAAATCCTTGCTGTGAAAATAAATTGAAAAAGCATTGACAAAACGCTGTTTAATCTCATCCTCATATAAATGAGGTGTGCTGCAAAGCTGTGCTCCTTTGAATTTGTTGTTGCACTGCCAGATAACACGTCGATATTTTGAAGTAGAATGCCAGACCTTAGAGCCAAAAAAGCAGCCACAGTCCGCACATACAAGTTTTGCAGCAAAGAGTGAATTCCCACTGTACTGCTTGCCCAGCTTTTTTCGTCTTGCCATTTCAAGCTGGACTTGCTCGAAATCGCCAGGATCTATAATCGCCTCATGGCTTTCCTCAATCCAATATTGCGGAACTTCACCCTCATTGATTTTAACTTTTTTGGTAAGAAAATCTGTGGTGAATTTCTTTTGCAGGAGTGCTGAACCTTTGTATTTTTCGTTTGTCAAAATACTTTTAATCGTGGATTGATGCCATTTTTCTTTGCCTGTCGGAGTTGGAATTTTTCGCTCTGTCAGGGCTTTTGCAATCGTATAAGTTGTCTGTCCCTCCATGTAACTTTTATAGATAAATCGTATAATTTCTGCTTCTTCCGGCACAATTTCAGGCAGACCGTCCTCACCCTTTTTATAGCCGAGGAAACTGGAGTAGGGGAGTGAAACCTTTCCGTCCTGCATACGCTTGCGGTGTCCCCATGTGACGTTTTCGGAAATGGAGCGTGACTCTTCTTGTGCTAAACTTGACATAATCGTTATGAGCAATTCTCCCTTGCCGTCAAATGTCCAGATCTGTTCCTTTTCAAAATAGCACTCCACGTTATGCTCTTTCAGTTTTCGTATCGTGGAAAGAGAATCCACGGTATTTCGGGCAAAACGACTTACACTTTTTGTGATGATAAGATCGATTTTGCCGTCCAGAGCGTCTGCGATCATTTGATTGAAACCATCACGATGCTTGGTGTTTGTTGCGGAAATTCCTTCGTCCGTATATACTTTTACGAATTCCCATTCACCGTGCTTTTTGATGTATTTTGTGTAGTAATCTACTTGTGCCGCATAGGAAGTCTGCTGTTCTTCCTGTTCCGTAGAAACTCTCGCATATCCCGCAACCCTGCGCTTTATGACTGCATCATTTGGAAGGTGCGTCAAAGGATTGATCGTTTGCGGAATCATCGTGACTGTTCGTGCCATTTTCTGCTCCTTTCTCCGGTGACTTTTTTCATTTCATCCGTCCAGCTTTCAGAGCGTGAACGATCTTTCCAGTTTGCAGAAATCTCATGTCCGTTATGGAAAACAAAAATCAGTTCATTCGGTGCAGGAACAAGAATTTTTGCAATCTGATTTTCAAAAATGTTCGTATCAAATTCAGAAATACCAAGCACTTCACAGCAAACAGAAATCAGCGTATTTTCGGGAATTTGTTTCGCTGTAGGACAGTATTTTTTACCCTTTGTGTTGTATGTAGCACAGATCCAGACGACACCGGTCGCCGTTGTTTTTCTGCGATAATTCTTGCCACAGCATTGGCACTGAATTTTTCCTGAAAACGGATAAACGACAGTAGTTGATTTAGTTGGAGTGAAGTGTTCCTTCTGCTCCTGCAAATGTTTCTGAACGGCATCAAAAACGCTTTTTTCAATAATCGGAGGATGTGCTTCTTCCACATAAAATTTTTTGATCTCACCGTTATTAACCATTTTTCTCTTTGTCAGATGATTCTCACTGTAGAATTTTTGCAGCATAAGCTCACCGCAGTATTTTTCATTGGTGAGGATTCGCCTGACTGCTTCTGCCGTCCATTCGTTGTCAAATTTGGTGGAAATATGCATTTCATTCAGCATATTTGCAATCGCAAGTTTCCCCATTCCCGACAGATAACTGTTGAAAATCAGCCTGACAATTTCAGCTTCATCAGGGATAATTTCAAGCACTCCGTCATGATTCCTTTTGTAACCCAGCATCTGCAAACTGCTGACTTTTCCCTGTTCAAAATCTCTGCGGATACGCCATTTCTGGTTTTCACTTGCGGACAAACTTTCTTCCTGAGCATAGCTTGCAAGGATGGAAAGCATCAATTCTCCATCTGAAGAAAGACTGTGAATATTCTGCTCTTCAAACAGTACATCAACGCCTAAATCCTTTAGTTCACGCACTGTTTCAAGTAGTGTGACCGTATTTCTTGCAAATCTTGAAATCGATTTTGTGATGATCAAATTCAGATTTCCTGCACGGCATTCCGCAAGCATTTTCTGAAAATTCTCACGGTTATCCTTAGTTCCAGTCATGGCTTCATCAGCGTAAACACCGCAAAACCGCCATTCGGGATTGCTAAAAATCAAATTGCGGTAATAGTCGATCTGAGCCGAAAGGGAATGGAGCATTGCGTCCTTTCCGCTGGAAACTCTGGCATAGGCAGCAACTCGTTTCAGCTTTTTGATTTTGGGAGTATTAAAATTTACTCTTTCCACGATTCTCGCCATAAAATCGCCTCCTGTCAGTGTTACATATTAAATCAGAAGTGCCTGAAAGTCAAGCGATTTCACGATATATGCTGCACAAAGATAAGTTGCATTTTTCGGCGATATTTGACTCGCATTTGTGAAATTCCGATTCAGTGATTGCACCATTTTTCAGCAGTTTTCGGAATAAAATAATCGTCACTTTGTAAGCAGCGATATGCTGTAATCTTTCATTTGTCATTACGGTTCTCCTTTCGGCAGGATTTGCCATAACAGGCTTTGGAACAGTATTTTCTTGCCTTGCTTGGGTAAGCGAAAAACGTCTTTCCACACGTTTCACATTGGCATTCAATCATTGCAGAAGTGCGGTGCGGATGCTTGTTCCACCAGTTGATACGGCATTTATCGGAGCAGTATTTTTTTCCTATCAGGGGGATTCCGCAGACCGGGCAAAAGTCCTTATTTCGCTTGAAAAATGATTTTATTGAGTTTTCGGATATGCCCGTTTCGGCAGATATTTTTTTGTAGCTGCATCCATTTGCTCTTAATTTTATTATTTGAGTTTTATCAACGTCAGTCATAAAGCACCTCCAAAATAAACGGCTGCCAAAATCGACAGCCGTCTATAAAGTTTATTTCATCAATTCATTCACACGTTTCTGCACGGTATTGTAGTCATATCCGGCATTTGTAAGTCTGTTCTTGCGGTCAGAACCGTTGCCCCATTTGCCCTGAATGACTTCACGGGCGATTTCATCAATGGACTTCTTTGCAGGATAAACAACATTACCGTTGCTATCGAACACGGAATATCCCGATTTACAAGCATTTTTCGCATTCTTCAGAGAAGAAAAGGCACCGATCTGAGACTTTGCATCGCTCCAGCTTTTACGGACTCTGTAGAGCTGTTTAGCGGAAGTATTCGTCGATGCAGGAGCACAGGAATTCATGTAGAACTGCACCTTTGCCTTGAAAGCAGACCAGTGCGGAAGAATATACAGCGGACACATTTTGTAGGGATTTTTCGCAGTATTTAGATAATCCACAGTGCCAGATTTTCCGTCACGAACATTCAACCAGTGGGTGTGCGTGTAGAGATGGTCGATGCTGAGGTTGTATTTCTTCAGCAATGCTGCTGCAAGCTTAGCGGCATTATCCTCAGACTTTTTATCTCTATCGTTGTAAGCAGAACTCATAATACACTCGATTGCAATTGTTCTGCGATTGCCGTTACCACTGCCATCAGCGGCGTGCCAGCCAGAAAGATTCAGCGGAAGGTTCTGCCATGCGCAAGTGTTGTCGACATAGTAATGAACTCTGACATCGTTCATATTTCCGTTTACGGTCGCTCTTGTATACTGTTCCGCCGGAGTTGTTCCGCTTACTACGGAAATCCAATCGGTGTTGTGAATTGTCACGCCGATAATTTTGCCCTCCATAGAAGCGGAGGGCATTGCGATATGATTGGGATTGTGCTTGGTGAGTAAATACTCATTGACGATAACACCGCCGAGAGTTGTGGTTTTATCAGGTTTTAAGATTGCCATAATCAGTTCTCCTCCTCGTTATTTTCAGTTGTTTCCTCATCAGTTCTGCCGACTTTAGTCTGCAAAACATCGATTGCTTTCTTGATTGCGGGGGGATACGGGATTCCCATCAAAGACGTATTCTCCACGATAGACAACAGCTCATTCAGGCAAAAGCTGATGCAGACTGCATCACGAATGTAGGTAGTACCGAGCAGAATATCCATTCTTACGGCAACAGCAATAAGGAGTAGTGTGCAAACCTTCTTTGCAAGTCCGAACCAGCCAGCCTTTGAAGAAAGACCTCCGCTGTCAGTGTGCTTTGATTTCTTCATGGCAGCGGTGACCACTCCAGTGAAAAAGTCAATGCCCATGAAAATCACGAGCGTGACAAGTGCGGAGTCCCAGCCGCCAAAAAGGGCAGCAATAAAACCTCCCACCAGTCCTGCAATCGTGCAAATAGTTTCTTTCATTTTCATCTTCCTTTCGTAATTTGGGTATAAAAATACCGTTTGCAGAATAAATCTGCAAACGGTTATTTTCAAGTATTTAATTGTACAAATTTGAGCTTGTCTATTTCTTTTGTTTTTGAATCTTATATGGTTCAAGACTTATTGGTTCCCCTAAATCATTTATCAGAATAAACTCATCAGGAAAATTCAATAATTTAAAGTCAACGAAATTCTTCGATGAATAGTACTTCTCATCATGTTCAGGATCATACGCTTTTTTCTCGTTCACAAAGATAACAATTCCGCTCATATCTTTTTCTGCATCAAGACAGTCGCCATCTTTTACATCATAGTTGATAATAAATATGTGTAATTTTTCAGTATCGTGCTCACTTGTCATCAGATAAAATTCATCGCAAAAGGATAAATGCTCTTTTCTTGCGAATGCAATTACTTCTTCGATATAGTCTTTCAGTATCTTACGATTTATTCTGTAACTTGTTCCAACAAAAAAAGATTTCAGTGATTTAAGAAATCCCATATATACCTCCATAGAGTGTTTTGAGTTTTGAGTAACGCTCTGAATATCATCTTCCCATCAAATTCTGATTTTTTCAATTCTAAATACTGGAATTTATGATAGTTTCAATATTCTTCCTCATCATAATTATATGACTTTATTTCACAAATAAATTCTATATTTTTCCTACGGAAAATATCATCCATATAGTTTATTTCTTCCTCATCCATAAAGCTATTCTGTTCCAATATTTCACTGACTACAAAATTCTCATTCTCAAATGTAGTTATTTCTAATGTTCTGTATGTTTGATTTTGTTTTAATTTATTAAACAATTTTGCTTCACGTATTGTTTCTATATCTATTTCTGTAATACTTTCATTATATAATGTAATCAGAAAACTTTTGGTCAGATAGATTCTGTACGCATTTAACCAAACGGCATCTTTTTGATTGCATTCTTCATCGATAAGCTTTGCTTTTGGATTTCTGTATTTTCCAAGTGTATACACACTTTTCCATATAATCAAAAGACTAACCAGACTTGTGATCCCTACTAAAATCAGGTTCACAATATAGCCTTCTTTCAGAATACTTCCATAAGTAAATTTCGTTACACGAATTTGAATATATTCATTTTCTATATATTGCTTAACATCTTCTTTTACCTTATCATCAACGATTATTTTTGTCATGCCCTCCAGTCTTGCTTTTCCATTTTGTTCAATCTCATGTTTCAAGGCTTCGAACTGTTCACTTTGCATTCCTGAAATATATGTATTAGTTTCTGTTGTTACAAGATAATAGGATTCGTATTTATCTTCTGAAATTTTTTGCGGAATCTGGATAATTTCAATATAAGCAGTTTTATTCGCATGATTAGACTTTTCCTGTAAAACATTTTCCAACGGTTGCACATTATCTAGTTGCATTTTCGTTTTCATAAATCCAAAACCTAAAAGGAATGTTCCGAAAATCAAGAAAACTATAAATATGTATAATACAATCAGATATATTCCATATGCGGCTTTCAAATGACTGTTTGTATATTTCATAGATGCATCTCCTTTTATAAATTGGAATTTGGTAGTAAGGTAAATCAGGATTTAGTGCCATATAAGTTGATACACTGTAAATAATACAGCACCTAATAAGAAGGGAACTAATTGAAAAATGATCACATCTTTTATACGAAATTTACCCCAAAAAAATAAAAAAAATTCGTCATCAACAAGCCCAACAGCCATATTAACAAGATGAATATACCTAAGTTAACATCGTGGTCTATGTTATCTATTTCAAAAATAAAGGAGTAGATTACAGCAACAGCAGGTACCGTAGCTGCGCCTTCTATCATATTTACTAAAAAAGAACTTTTACGCAAAATATTTTTCAAAAGAATATCCACCTCATATAAATTACGATTTTTCTTACTCATATTATACCATTCCACCCCGAAAAAGTCAATTTAAAACCTGAATCCGTTTTATCATAGGGTGAGAATTATTACTTCTACCAACCCAAGCAAGATAGTACTCACCATCTGCAATACCGCTGCATTCTGTAACTGTTGTGATAAAACCCTCCGATTGTAGCCACTTAAAATTCAGTGATATTGCGTTGCTTGCAGTAATTTGATTATTCACATAAATCGTAATTGGAACATCAATTTTTTCAGGTCTCGGCACAAGATACAAACTTCCGTCCTCTGTTGCTCCTGAAAGATAGCTGATCATGATTCCGGATTTTTCTGTCAGAGAAACAGCCTTTGTGCAGACCGTCAGAATCTGTGCATCCCAGCCAAAATCGCCCTGTGAATAACTTATGGTATAATCATTTTCAGCACTGCAAAAATGCGGATGTTCCTCAACAAAATCGGTCATCAGATGATAGCCGTTGTTCAGGATAACGCCGATTTCCGGTGCATACACGCCCATTGCATTCTGTCCGGAACGGAAAAGAATGATAGGTTCACTTCTATTTTTCAGAACATCAATCTGCTTTTGCAAGCTCTCAATATTTTGTTCAGCCGTTCCAATTCGTGCTACACTGTTTTCCACTAAATCAGCGTAAACCGTTATTCTTGTGCTGAGTCCGTTTATCTGTGTTCCAAAGTTGTCCCACTTGGTGATTTTCTCAGCGGTAATGCTGTTCAGGAGTGTGAGATTATGATGCCAGTGAGCCTGTGAAATGACGGGATCAACAGATTCTCTGATGGTCTGAATATCGTATTTCGTGCTGTCCTCAAACTGTTGCAAACTGTCTAACAGTGACAAATATTCAGTCGTCAGTAAGTCCAGCACCGCCATATTTTCGTGAGAATGCAATTCTCTTGTCAGCGGAATCATTGCCTCACGGACAGAAAGAATTTCATCTTCCAGATATTCTTTTGTCGCATAGTCGGACGGCTGAAATTCTGCAAGTTTCTGCTGTTCTTCCAATGTGTAACTTGCTGTTGTTGCATCTAAAATAGGCTTATTTTCATGCTCATGGGATTTTAGTGAAATTGGATCAGTAATTTTCTGAACAATGAGTTCCACGGCGGAAGTGGTCGGATATTGTGACATATCCGGAGTGATTCCGTCCACACCATCTCTGCCGTCCTTTCCGTCTTTTCCATTCGTGCCATTTTTACCGTCAACACCGTCTTTACCCGGCAGTCCGTCAGAACCTTTCAGGCTTTCCAGCCACTCAGAAACTGTCCCAACAAATCCGTTTTCTTTTGCAATTTCGTATGCTGAAAGACCGTCCTTACCGTCAATCCCAGCCTGTATTTCAACGATTTTTTGCAAAAGCTGCGTATACAAATCGGGCGTTGGCGGAATCGGCGTATCATCATCGCCCACAAATCCTGATTCACGGATGTTCAGAGTGACGGGAACTGTTGTCGCCCTGACGGTTTTTTCACTTTCAGCATCATATCCGAAAATGCTCATCTTCACCGCACCTACATGAAGCTCCGCAGGTAAATGGCAGGAAGTGCCATCAAATCCAAGAACGATGCTGTAAGTCTCATCGCACTGCGAAAACTGCACCACCTTGTGAAACTTTTTCCAGTCACCGTCAAAAACGAATTTCAGATTTACGAAAGTAATCTGATGATCGGCAATTACTTCACGTTCCAGAACTTCAATTTTCTGCTGTTTTACGAGGAATTTCCACATTATTCCGTACCTCCGCTATTGTTTGATTTGTTGCCGTAAGTGTCGTTCAGAAACTGCTCCCATCCGTTTTCATCATCAGTATATTCTCCGACGCCGCAGGCTGAGGAAAACCTGAGAACCGCTGTTGCGTCAGATGCCGAAACCTGACCGTCACCGTCTGCATCCGGATAATTGGTACATCTTGATTCCGTTGCAACGCCATAGCTGTCGAACCAGTAACGCTTGCCGTCAATAGTACGATGCTGATTGACAAGCTTGCCCTCAGACAGCGTGATATAATACGGATTTCCTGCCCATTCCACCCAGCCGAGGCGGATATTTCCGGTCTGTGGATCGTAGTAATATCGCTTTCCGAAAACCGTCCGAAAACCCGTTTGAAGTACGCCGTTAGGGGCGAATTGATAGGGAATGCCATCAATTTTAATCTCTCCGGTGACGTTGTTTCCATCGGAATCAAGATAAAAAAGTCTGCCATCATCGTTTTTCTTGAATAAAACTCTATCCGCAGTGTTGAACGTATAATGCTGTAATTCTTTCACAGCATCAGAAAGAGAACCGTCCTTTAATCCGCTTAAATCCTGCCGAATCTGCACCATTTCAGCGAGCATTTCTGACACTTTGCACTTGCCCAAAATGCATCTGACATAGCCGCATTTATTTGCATTTTCCCGATAATCCGTAATGTTTGACTGCTTGATTTCGGTCACTCCTGCATTCAGACGAATTGCCGCAAGGGTAAGATAAGTTCTCGTCTGAGAATTTGTAAAGGTTGGAATCGCAGGTGAGGTTGCCGCAGTTCCTACCTTTACTTCAATGTCACATTTCCGCATTGCATCGCTTGTGTCGCAGTAAATTCCTATGATGAGATATTTGCTCATAGATTCGTCCACATATCGGGACAAATCGAGGGTGTAAGCTGAATCGTTGATGAAATAATGACCGCCTATCCAAGCCTTGCCTGTGCCGATTGTAACTGTTAAATTTTCATTCGCCGTTACCTTAAAACAGTCGCCGTAAGTATCAAGAATTCCGTTGCAAATCAGGTTTGACAAGTAGCTTGTAAAATCTTCCGCTGTGTACGTTCTGTCCAGACCTCTGGAGTCAAAAAATCCAAATGAAAATGCCATAAAATCACTCCTTAAACTTTGAATGTGGGCGTTAACCCTCTGCCGTTCTGGTCGAAGCTTTCTACCATGCCCACAATCTGTATTTTTGGCTGTGATAAGCCAAATCGCTCATGCTGAACGGTAACATAATCGCCGACAAAATAGTCCTTGTTGTATTGATACTGCCGCCCGTCAACTGCAATGGTAGACTCGCTTGTTTCGGTTATTGGAATCAAATTTTCCGCACCTTTTTCTTGCAGCAATTCCAGATATTCTTTATCTGAGATCTGCACCGTTTTGCCATTATTCTGCGTTTCCTGCTGAATATCCTTTGCGTCCACATAGAGCTCATAGCGGTCAAGATTCTGCGGTTCATTGCCATAGAAAAACATGGTTCTTTTTCTCGCATCACCCTCACCGCAGCCGAGGATATATGCCGTATTGGTATGATCTGAACTGTCCGCAGAATAGGCAAAATTCAGCAGATTGTTGTAGGAATCAGAGAAAACAAGATGAGGATTTTCTTCCTGCAAAATGCTGCGGTCAATGCCCTCAGAAAGCTCGAAAAGCATTTTGTACTGACCGCTGTTTACCATCGTTTCCTGCAAGCGGATATTTGCCGTACCGCCAACTAACTCACAGATTTTGTAGATCCATTCCATGAGATTAGCGTAGCTGACTTGAAGTCTTGCGGTCTGCTCCCAGCAAGTACCGGAAATTGTGCCTATCTGTAATCCCGGAATAAGCCGTGAATCGTTTACCAGGCAATTCTGATAGACAGCTTTTTGTAGTATTTCTCCGTAGCTTATTTTGGTTGTGAAAGAAAGCGTGGGATAAATGATTCTTCTACTCAAAAGCGACATCAAGAATCTTCCCGTGACGGTTAAATAATCACCATTTTCTGCATCAGTTTCCAGTGCAACGGATTCAATGATTCCGAAGTGCGTTTTATCATCATCTCTGCCGACTATCTTACCGATTTGAAAAATTGCTAAATTGCGTGGATTTGCAGCAATGTAGATTTCAAACTGTCCACATTGGTAATATTCTATGTCCCATAAAAGACTACTGAAACTATCGCAGACCGCATCCAGAGTGATAGAAATCCCACTGCCGTTTTCCTGCATATCATAAATTTCAATTTGCATTTTAAACTCCTAAATAAGCGTCCGTGTGAATCAGAGTCACACGGAGATTTTTCATATTCCGTACAGCCGTCAGATGAAAGGTGTTCACACCCTGCGAAAGTTGAAGCCATGTCGAGCCTGACACAAGACGGTTGATGATGTTGTAACCCACACCATTGCGTGTCAGAGTAACCGTCTTATTGCCTGTTTTCGTGGTGATCGTTATGACATCGCCTTTTAAAATTTCACCTTTGATTTGCAGATATTCGCCGGTATCGGCGTTATAAATGGTCGGAGTCATGGCATCGTCTACGGCTTCTATTTGAATCGTAAATCCGGTCACATCACCGTGATTTTCTATGGAAATGTTATCGGTTCTGCTGTAAGTTCCCAGTACAAAAGGCTTGTCATCATCAGGAAACGGAAAGTGAAATGCTCCCGTGATCTGCGAATAATAGGCATAAACGGCAGAGGTGCTGTACCAGTAAATATCGGGACAAATAATTGAAATTTGACCGCTTGTCAGATTAGAAAAATTACTGACAGTGCAAGTCTCAACATAACCCTCCGTATACACATCAATATTTGCAGTTTTGTAGTAAACCTTGATATATCGGGAAGGCTTGACCACACGATACAGTGCATGACGGCGGTTCTCGATTCCGATACCACGCATCTGAAATGATATGACAAGATTTCTTTTTTCGATGAAAGCGTTGTTCAAATAGCTGCCGTCCATGCCTGCGTAGGTTGATGTGCTGATCGTTCCGGCTGGAGGATACAAGCCGTCAATTTCGGAGGTCATGTATTGATTGGCTGTTGTTGCTATATTGATTTGCTCGCCGGTTTCGTTTTCTAAAATTAGGGTGAATCGCATGACTATGAACCTCCTTTCTGCGAATTGACTTTTTGGGGGAAATGTGATATACTATGGATGTACAAATCGAAATTTTTCAAGCTGATAAACTCATATTTTTGCAAAGGAATGATTAATAATGATAATAGAAACGGAAAGATTAATTCTAAGAAAATGGACAAACGAAGATGCAGAAAGCTTATTTGAATATGCTAAAAATCCTAATGTTGGTCCAATGGCAGGATGGCCGCCACACAGAAGTGTTGAGGAAAGCAGAGAAGTAATTGCTAATGTTCTTAATGGTGCGGAATGTTACGCAATTTGTGAAAAAGGTAATAATACAGCAATTGGAGCTGTCGAGCTAAAACTCAATGGGCATAGTGATATGACTGAAAAAGATGATGAATGCGAACTTGGATATTGGCTTGGAGAACCATTTTGGGGCAGAGGTTATATGCCTGAAGCAGCAAATGCCCTTTTGAGAAGAGGTTTTGAAGAACTTCATATGACAACTGTTTGGTGTGGATACTATGATGGAAATCAAAAGTCAAAAAGGGTTAATGAAAAGCTTGGATTTGCATATCACCATTCTGAAGAAATGCTTGTGCCTCTTCTTAATGAGAAAAGAATCGGGCACGCCACTTTTATTACAAAAAAACAATGGGAAATCAGATAACTTTCAGTTTGCCGTACTAAAGGAGCGAAAAATCGCTCCTTTCAGCCTGTCCAAAAACCCCGATATCAGATTTGACATCGGGGTTAAAAA
>CAZTUV010000045.1:0-12870 GCA_964616595.1 uncultured Alistipes sp. | reverse complement strand
ATTACACTTACTATTGATGATAAAACTTATTCTGGTACACTGACAGAAAAGTAAATCTTAAATAACATTAAAGTGCTCCTTTAAGACTATTTGAAAAGCCTTCAAGGAGCACTTTTTATATCTGCATTTGAAAAGTTTTTTACACTTTGTAAATTTTTTGGGCTGATTTTTTGCATTTTGCATGTCACTTTTTTGCGTTTTGCGTGACAGATTACACCTGATTCACTTTGAAAAACTCGGACTTTACGTTTACGCTTCAACAGAAAGTATCATGGCAAAGGCTCTCAGGAAAGTCGGATTCACTAAACTTGCCTGTGAGAAAATTCAGACGGAGGAGGGTGACATTTTCAGAATAGACATTAATGGAAATATTACCCGTTCTCAGTTTGAAGTCAAGGATAATTTCAGATGCAGTAAGTGGTTTGGCTGTTATGATAATTCTAAGGATGATTATTACACTCAGCACGAAGAATTATTACTTGAACTGTGCGGCTATTATGGTGTTGATGAAGATGATATTATCCTGCTTTTGGATTACGGATATACCGCTGATGAAATTGAGGATATGCTTTGCGATTACTCGCTTATTACTGATACTATAAAGGCTGTAAAAGGTCAGGAAGATTATGATGACTTTCTCTGCGAAATATAACTGAAATTTAAAACCGTCTGGAAAAGTTTACTTTTCTGGACGGTTATTTTTTGCTTGATTTTAAGTCTGAAAAAGTCCTTTTTTGACTTTCTGTACGTCCGATAAATGCAGGGACTTTTTCAGATATTTTTAGGAGGAATTTTTATGGACAACAGAATTTACGGATATGCAAGAGTTTCCACCCGTGAACAGAATGAGGACAGGCAGATTGAAGCTCTGACAAAATTCGGTGTACCATTCGAAAATATTATCGTTGACAAATGTTCAGGTAAGAATACAGAACGTGATGGTTATTAATATCTGAAACGCCAGATTTTAAGGAATGGTGATACTCTTGTCATTAAAGAACTTGACCGTCTGAGCCGTAACAAAAATGACATCAAAAAAGAGCTGGATTTCTTTAAAGAAAAAGGCGTTCATATCCGCATACTTGATATACCTACTACTCTTATCGACTTTCCACCAGAGCAAATGTGGGTCATGGATATGATTAATGCTATCCTCATTGAAGTGCTTGGAAGTATCGCAGAGAATGAACGAAATAAAATCCGCTCCCGACAACGTGAGGGTATCACTGCGGCTAAAAAGAAAAATATAAAATTTGGCAGACCCGAACAGCCGAAACCGAACAACTGGGATTCCGTTATGCTCCGTGTAGCTTCGAGGGCAATCCGCCCCGTAGATGCTATGAAAGAATTGGGCATCACTCGCTCCCGATACTATTACCTATGTGAACGCTATGATTTTAAAAGAAGTACAAAATAACACAATATGAACTATTATTTAAAATATTTATCTGGAGGTATTATTATGTCAAAAACAAAAAGAGGTCACAATGAGGGAAGTATAAGACAACGTTCTGACGGAAGATTTGAGGTACGTGTTACGGCAGGGACTGATTTTGCAACGGGAAAGCCAAAGCGTACTTCATATTATGCCAAGACAAAGGCAGAAGCAATCAAACTTCTGCATGAAGTTGAGTACAATATCCACATCAACGAAATGGTTGACCCGACTTCAACAAAGCTGATTGACTGGCTGAGGATATGGCTTGAAACATACATGAAAAACAGCCTGAAACAATCCACTTACACAAGCTACAAAGGCTACATTGAAAATCATCTTGCAAAATCTTTTTCCACTCTCAAACTCAAAGACCTTAATTCAAAGATGTTGCAGGACTTCTATAACTACAAACTCACTGAAGAAGGTTTATCCCCCAAAACAATCACCAATCTGCACCGCTGTCTGCATAAGACACTGAAACAGACAGTACTGGAACATCACTTGAATTCCAATCCCTGCGATGCCGTAAATCTTCCACGCAATGAGAAACCACAGATAGAGATTCTCACACGTGAAGAACAGGAACACCTGATTTATACAAGTTACAATTTCCGCTACGGTATTTTTATCAGGCTTACGCTTGCTACTGGAATACGTCTTGGTGAACTTCTCGGTTTACGCTGGGAGGACATTGACACAAGAAAAAATATGCTGAATATCCGCCGTACCCTGAACCGTCTGCCGAAAATCGACTATAATGGTATTGGTAATTCAACAGAAATAGTTATACAAGAACCCAAAACGAAAAATTCTATCCTTTCCATTCCGCTTATGCAAATAGTAATCAGGGAACTTCAGCAATGGAAAAATATTCAGTTTTCTGATGCACGTACTGCTGGAATAATGTACAATGATTCAGGATTTATTGTCACCAATCCACTCGGCGGTTACATTGAACCACGTACTTTCAGAGATTATTATGATGAAATACTTGAAGCGTCTGGTCTTGGTCACTACACTTTTCATGCTCTTCGCCACACTTTCGCAACAAGAGCTATGGAGCAGGGTATGGATTCCAAAACATTGTCAATTCTTCTCGGACATAATTCCGTTTCGTTTACACTTGATACATATACTCATGTACTCGACAGTCAGAAGCATGAAAAAATGAAACTTATGGAGAATCTGTTTTCAATGCCGAACGTTCCGCAGCATCAGTCATATCCTGTTGTGGTAACACCTGCTCCGAACGGTTTTATTCTCAATCCTGTTAACTTTGAAAATCTTACCATTGAAGCAGACAATATTCAATATGGCATAAACTGTATCCAATCAGCTGTTGCTCAAAAACTTTCAGAAATCTATCCGCCCTCTCCTACTCCGAACAGTGAACTTGTTTTAAATGTCGGAGAATTTGTTGTTATGATAAATGTTTAATTAATTGCTCTGTACAGTTTCATTCTATACAGAGCAGTCTTTATTTTTTATAAAATCGTCTCTCTTTTTTTAATCTATAAAAATAAAATAAATTTTCCGCACGGGCTTTTGATTTATAAAACTGATTTTTTTAAAAAGGGAGACAAATTCTCAAAAATTATGTATCATCTTCTGGAGCATTCAAAAATTGGACGATGATATAAAAGAAAAATTCATGAAGCATACATTCAAATCTGACCAGTTCCAAGTTCAATATTTTATCATATTTCTTTGGGTTATTATTTCTTATTTCAAGCATTTCAGAATATATTTTTCTGAAATCTTTCCAAACCTCGCTATAATTATTTTTATAAAGCATATATACTGACATAGCCGACCATTCAGGCATACATATATTTTCGATATTCTCACCAGATTTCATAGCATCAGATATCTGTTTGCAAGCCATTTCAATATCTTTTTTGTTCTTTTTATAATGCTTTCCGATTTCCAGAATATATTCATCACGCCCGTAAATATATTTCGCTCTTGTATAGATAGATTTTAATTTATGAAAAGCATTAGTTGTATATGTTATATAATTATTCAGCTCCGACTGAATAAGCACATCATAATTATCAAAAAGAAATTTCATATCCGTATTATATAATTTCAATCTGTATCTGCAATAATACATTTTAAGAAAATACAAAAACTCTCTTTCCTCAAAATCACCATGCTTGCTGAACATTGAAATTATCTGCTCAAATAAATTTTCAAGACACTTTTTCTGTACCTCAATAAATTTTTTATTATCAGAATTTATTCTGAAAAAGCTGAAATTTATGCCAAATTTTTCAAAAAACATTGTAACACAGCGTTCAGAAAATTCCCTGACGGATATGTCAATATGATAATTTTCCATTCTCCTTTCAGGATATATAAAATACCTGCATTTATTCAAAAAGCCCGAAATACTAGCTGCCGTAAAATTACATTCAGGATTTTTACGGCATTTTTTTACATATTTAGACAACGCCTGACTGTCTTTTAAATAATATTCTGACTTTGTTTTTCCTCCGACAGTGTTCTTTACTCCAACGAATATTTCTTCTGTATACTATATAAAGTGAAATATTTTTATCATTTCTCGCATTCCTAATCACTTGTGTTTTTTCACAGTTTCATCACATTTTGGGCAATAAAAAACCTATAAATTTTGTGATAAAATAATTGTTACTTATTGTTTTTATCAAAAGTATTGCCATTCTTTTGAAGATACCCTATAATTATCTCATCAGAAATACTGATAAAAATTTATTATTTCGGAGGTAATTATTATGTTCAATGAAAACCCACTTTCAAACCCAGAAATTGCAAGAGCCTGTGGAATTGAAAGTCTCTTGCCAGATACTCAATCGGCACAACCATTTTCAACAAATTCGCCATATATCCAACAACAAACTCATTTTCAGCCTGTTACACCTGTTCCCCCACAAACTGTATCTGCTTTTGATACTGCAACAATTCAGGGATTAACCAATGCAATAAATCAGGCAACTAAGGTATCCCAGCAACAACAGCAACAACTTGAAAAACAGTACATTGAAAATACTCTTCTTAGAAATAATATTCAGAGTATGAAAACCGACAAAGTGTATTCAAGATATTTTACAGACACTATTGAAGGTGTTGCAATGTGTACCGAAAGCGACGGTTTAAGAAACAAGACAACGGCAATCGGAGTTATCTCAATCATCTCCGCACAAAGTTACAGAGTACCATTCAAAGACGGCTACCGTGAATATACACTTGTAAAATATATTGACAGCCACCGAGAACTTCGTGAAACAATTGTCACATCAGACGAAATTTCGGCAAAAAATCTTATCAAAAAGTTTCACGGATTTGAGTATCAGTGCAAAAGCAAAAATCTTGCAAATGACTACCTCGCCGACAAAATAAGCAAAGTAAAATCTTTCGATTTAATTACATTATATGAATATCCTGGATTTTATTCTCTCAACGAAAAAGCGTTCTTCAACTGCAATTGGGACAATACAAATCCAGAAATAGTGAAATTTTATCCGCCACACGTTGCATCACGAAAACTGAAAAATCACAAAAAGGATATTATTGAAATACAGCAGTATGTCAATAAATATTTATACACTCCCGAAAAATGCCTTATTTTTACTTTTTCTGTATGCGGTCTGCTCTCAAATATGTTAAATGAAATCGGGTATTATATGGAGTAGTATCTTGTAGTTTCAGCACCTGATTTTAACAGTTCCAGCCAAGTTGCGATTTACATGAAACTCTTCGACAGAGAAATTCCTCTATTATCGTTCGATGATACCAAAAAGTCGATTCAGGACTATTTCAGTACCACAAGAGATGAAACTTTTGTAATAACCGATTGCAGTAATGTTGATAATCAAAAACGCAGAAACGATATATTGTCCCTGATTTCAGCACTTGAAAAACAGTCATTACCTCATAACACAGCTGTTATTTCTGCTGCCGCACAGTTTTTGATACCTGCCGAGAAAAAAATCTGTCTGTCACTAAGCAAGGATTTTTATTCTGATATTTCACAGACGGAGAAACATAAAATTTGTACGGAACTTGACAAAATAACCTGCCACTTTATTAATTATGTATGTGGTAATTACAGCGACCTGAAGTCCCTGCTTAAACAGCATATCGAAAATTTTGCAAATCAGTCCAGCAAATTTTCATTCCCAAATATTCAGAGCAGAACAAGTTGGTATATACTTCTGGCGGTATTCTGCATTCTGAACGACCTTTACAAGTTTCCTGTTTCACTTAACGATACTGCAAACTTTATACATGGTCTTTTTAAAGAAAACACGACCAAGAATGGCGATGATTGTGATGCCATAATCAATGATTTTATCAGCATACTGAATGATGTTATATGCGGCAATGAAGTGAATATCGTTGAATACAGCAAAGATATGAATTTCATTCCGAATACATACCAGCTTATCATTGCTGGTAACACAATTGCAATGGAAGAAAACCTGATTACTGATAAGATTCTTCCCCGAATGACTACAACAAACAGTATTCACCGTATACTGAAAAGTCTTTATGGTGATAACTTGCTATATACTTCCTCCAAAGGCAATAAAGAATCACTGCGTTATAAAATGACCGTTTATAATAAGGGCAAAAGTATGAGACTGCCGTTTATTGTTATGGAAAAGAACGGTATACTGAGCAGTTCCGCTGAACTTACCTGCCTTTCAATCAAAAATGCAGAATGGTTTTCAACACCTGTAGAAAATAACATTATTCCTGTAATCACAGACCATATTGGACGTATTGCAGGATAGCAGTTTAGTTTCGATGGTGTTAACAATCTACACTTGTTTGCAACTGGAATCTCAGGCAAAGGCAAGACCCACTGTCTCACTGAAAGAATATGCTGTATGCAAAAAAAAGGAATCCGTACTGTTATTTTTAACATAAGCGATTCCTTTACGAAAGAATCAATTATCAGAAATCTGTCCACTGGAGGTAACGATGAAATACGCAGGCAAGTTGAAACGTACATCAGCGACCATATTACCTTTCATAAAATTGAAACTGATGGTATACCGGTTGAACCTTTGAAAATCAATTATAAAGGCTTTGACACTACGGCACAAAACATCATCTCGTCTATTGTCAAATCTCATCTTGGCAAGCTTGGCTGTAAGCAGACACCTACATTGGAAGAAAAGATATGTTCGCTGATTAATTCAGGCGACTTGTCAGCAGTCAACATGTACGATATTCTTACCACAGATTACGCTGAAGACCAGATGAGCCTTCAACTGCAAATGTGCGACTGTCTGTCATGCTTTGTCGATTTTGAATGTGCCAACAGAGACTGGGATGCATTCTTTCAAGACAGCAAGGATATCATTATCATATCAATGGACGCTTCATCTAAAACTGGCGGATATGCACTGATTGATTTCCTTATGATGTCTCTTTTCAAGCATCAACAACTCAACTACGAGAAACCTATTGCTTTATTTATTGACGAAATCCAAAACCAAAATATTAGGGAGAGTTCACCAATTCAGCAAATTCTTCGACTCGGCAGAAAATACCGCACGGGACTGAACTATGCCACACAGTTTATTTCAAAAGTCAGCAAAGATAGTAATTCTGTACTTGAAATGGCTAATCTCTCCGTTTATTTCCAACCTGATAACACATCTGCCGCATCTGTTGCCAAAAATCTTGGTCTGCCTAAAAAGAAGCTTATCTGCATGAATGTGGGGGAATGTTACATCAAGGGCGATATATTCAACTATAACTCTAATCACAGTATAGGAACTGTTCTTCATGGTTACACATACCGCAACTTTGTTAATTCAAATTCCAAATAAATCTCCACTGCAATTATATCATATATTTTCTCATTAATCAATACATAAATTGGGAGCAGGCTATATAACCTGCTCACGAATATTTTTATTTTGTTAACCTTGGTTAACGGTATTTCTATCATCAATAACTATCATATATTTCTATAGCACACAAATCTCGCACTTTTGGGGTCATTTTGGGGTCAAACTCAAAACAACAGACAAAAAAATAACTACGCAATACAGGTTTTTGCCTATATTGCGTAGTTTCTGTGGCAAAGAACAGTAATTTTGATACAATGCACCCTTTCGTGATAAAAAGGGTGCATTTTTCTGTTTTCAGAGTTACCGTTTCGGAATTGACATTCTATTCAGCGAGCTGATATATCGTCTTTTTCCCAGCTCTGATCTGCACGAGCTGTCCATTCATAACCAATTCATTTAGAATACTATACGCCTTGGTCTGACCAGCTCCAAGGAGGATTTCTACATCTTTTCTTGTTATACTTCCCGATTCGCGAACAGCATCTATTATTCTATTTCTCTCATCTTCATTTTGCTTGATACGTTCAAGGTCTGTTTCAGATTGCTCAAATGTACAGTTCATATTATACAATGTTACCCTGAAAGCACCCTGCGCTGCTTCAAATTCAGGTTTCTTCTCAAATGCACTATATAAATCTCTGATTTTGCGTACACCTGTTCCGTAGCTTTCAATCAGTTTCATCCGATAAAAGATGTTCGCCAATGCAGGATTTCTTGATACAGATGCCCCCATATAAATAGCATCAAGAGAAATACCATCAACCAGCCCACCAAGCGAGATAAATTCAATATGCTCATCATAGATATTCACAATCGTACTGCCACCCATCGAATAATCACGGTGTACAATTGCATTTAACAGAGCTTCTCTGATTGCTGCATCCGGATAGTCTCTTCTGTCCTCACGCCGTAATCCCGAAAAAGTTGCTTTTGTTTTATTCATCAACTGGATAAAAGCATAGCCGTCTTCAAGCTGCTTCAGTACAGAGCCTGTAAATTCCCTGCGATCAAGAAATGTTTCCTTGGATTCACCTTCAAAAACCGCTATTTTCAAAGTGTTTGGGCACTGGTCTGACAAGAGAAGTCCAAGATTTGTATACAGGTCATCATCACCGACTAGGTGCAGAATCTTGAATTTTTCCGCACTGCTCACATCAATATTTCTTGCATCCATTTCCTCATAAAACGACTTGAATGTCAATTCCTGATTCATAGATCTGCGTCTTTCAAAGGATTCCCCGTAAGAATCAGAAATCATTTTACGGATACCTTCATGACTGAGCGGAATTTTCGCACTCCCACGTCTTACATAAACACCCTCCGGACGCAGTCCTTTCTTTCCGATGTAATAAGGTCGATCTGTTCCCACTGAAACATCAATGCGTACAACGGTACAGCCATCCATTTCTTCAGAACGGATCTGTACAAAAGGCATCACATTGGGCATGATGCTGTCATTCAGATTGCTTGTCACACGAAGCATTGTTTCATCCGGATCGTCCACCCCGACAATCGTTCCGTCCTTGCGGATTCCGATGTACAATGTTCCGCCCTCTGTATTCGTAAATGCAATGACTTCCTTGTTAATGTCATCCACATACATTTCTTTGTACTCTAAATCAAAATTTTCCGTTTTCATGAGCAACGCTCCTTTCTTTCTTTCTATTATACCACAGTGAAAGAAAGAAAGCAAGCGAAAGAAAGAAATTTTCCGAAATAAATTCAGAGAATCTCTATTTAAGCACAATTATTAATGCGCCCTCCGTATCATGCTGAAGGGTGCATTCCCTTATAACTTTCTTGTTCAGAGCCAAGAGAAGCTCGTTTGTATGATTAAGGCAGCCAACTTCAGAACTGCTCCTCAATCGCCGCCTTATTGTCCCGGTTCAATACTGCAATCGCCCTCTCCACATCCGCATCGGAAAGAGTCCGCTGCCAGTCCGGATATCCTCTTTCGTTCGTTGTACGCACTCTTGTAATCACGAGAAACTGCGACAGCCATTTCCACATATAGAAATCATCATCGTCAATAATGCAGAAACTTTCAAGATGTTCCTTATCTGCAATCCACCTGCGGATCTCATCCGGACGGCTGGCAGGTCCGGAACGTCTTGTATAATCCGTCCTGCCTGCAACCTTCAGACCGTATTTTTCAAAATAGCTGTGAAGTGAAAGGATTTTTTCATCATCCGCATGATAGCCTTTCTCGATGAACTCCCAGTAGTAGATTCTCCATGATGACGAAAGGATAATCTCCGCACCGGTTTCGTCCACAATTCTTTTCAGTCTTGCAAAGCATTCATCCTTGAATTCGGCATTATAGTCTTCCTCTTTCATAACACCGTCAATGTCCAGAAATATTACTTTCATAGAATTATTCTCCTCTCTTTTTTCATAAGATATACCTTCGGCAATGGCTGCCATTCTGCACTGGCGATGACCTCCTCCCTTTTTTTAAACGGAAGATTCATAAAATCAATGATATGTTCCTTCGGAAAATAGCTATGGCAATAGCACGGTGCAACATCATCCGGTACAATACCGATTTTCTCATTGCCGAGAAATCTCTGCACAAGCTGTTCGCCTTCATGTATCTTCACCGGATAACCGACACGTCGCAGAGCAAGATAGAATTTAACAGTTTCAATGCACCGTGATTCTGCACTGCCGGAAAGTGAGAAATAGAGGCCATTCTCATTTGTATAAACATAAAGACTGATATGTGTGGAATTGCCGCCACGGCACACCTCCCATGGATGTCCGATCTTATCCCTGCTGTGATACCAATTCGAAAATGCCTCCGCTGAATCGCTGTCAATCTCTGACATTCCGTCGTCCCTGCCATCAGCATATTTCAAGTACAGCTCTTTGGGTGTCATCCCAGAACAATCATATCCCATTGCTGCATACCCCAATGCACAGCAGTGGTAGAATGTGTCTGCTGTCATTTCAGGTATTGCTGTAACAGGAGTATTCTCATTGATACACCTGATAAATTCGTCGATCTCCAGCTGTGATATATTTCCAAAAAACTGCTTCCGTTCCTCAGGAAAGATCTCCCAGTATACGTTTCTCCGAATTGTCCCGATCCGCTTTTCATATGGAACGATACGATCTGCATAAGCGTTATATGTGCCGTTCTCAACCAAAGCACAGCAGTGTTTCACTTCTGATAAAAGCCATGAAGAAAAGTCTGAAATATCAAGAAATGAGCCATGTTCTTTTCTCGGATCAACCTCGATTACCATCCTGTGATTGATAAGGAATCCCATATATCCGATACTTGGGTTCTCCACTGCACGCAAACGGTAGATGACCGTTTCTGACGGATATTGCTCCTGCCATAATGATTCAAATTCACTGTAGCTGTCAACCTCTCCATACGCCAGAAGCTCCTCATAATCGCCATAGTCCTCCAGTGTACCACGCTCGGCGGTGATCCACAGCTCATAGACATCATTTTGCAGAACCGGCGTGATTGTGTAAAGGCATTCAAAGATCTCTTTTACGATGGCTTGCGTGGTTTCATCGTAGGTATACGCATTTCCGTTACGATTGGAAAGTACATCTACAAAATAATCAATTCCCGGGGCTTTCAGAACACATTTCATTTGATGTTTCCTCCGGGATTTCAACCTTCTTACCTGTCATTCGTTCATAATACTCTATTGCCATACACATGAGTACTGAACCGTCATCTATAAGGATAGCCACAGGATTCCCATATTTCAGCAGAAAATCATCATCCTCGATATGGTCAAGAAACTCCTGCTGTGTGATGGCGTTGACACTTGGCAACTTCATTACTGCACCTCCATTTTCTGTTTCAGCCATTTTTCAGCTTCAGTCGGTGAATCCACTATCCACTGCATAAACTGTTCCGCTGCCTCATCAACTGTGAGGTTCAGATTTTGCAGTATCTGTAAAAGCCTTTCTTTTTCAGGTTCAGACAGCATTACAGTAATCGTTGTTTTCATAGCACCTCTATCCCATGAAACAGGAAGTGCATCCTGTCGATCCGCTTGTCAATATGCCAGTGCCCCATGTACCATGCCTCATAATCCAGTGCGTCCTCGATGGTATCGAGCCACTGTTCCGTACTGTTGTCAACTTTGGACTGATCGATTCCGGGCAGAAAGCACTCTGTGGGGATGTATTTGAACGGGCATGTATGGGAAAAGACAACATCGACTTTCTTGCTCCTGATCTGTTCCTCCACATAAGCCTTGATGGTTGGTGTCGGTTGTTCATCCGGCCACCAGTGATAGCCCATGCGAAGCCTGTAGAACTTATCTACGCTGTATGCACCGCCGATGACAAGGCACTGCTTGCCTTCAATATCGAAAACATCTCCATCGACAGGAAAGAGGATATTCGGGAAATCCTCTTCATACAGCACTCTTCCGCCATGCCATTCCTTTTCTCTGTAGGATGCAATATTCTGCGGACGATTCTCGTGATTGCCGTGAATGCAGAAGAAAGTGGATTTCAGTGCGGACAGCTCTTCTTTCATCATCCTGTCCCGCAGGCGTCCTGTGTAGTTCAATGCCACATCACCCAGAATGACAACGATGTCCTCGACTTCTGGCTGAAAACTTTCAAAAAGCGTATAGATCGGATTAAGGTCTCCATGAATATCGCCTGTAATGTATACCATATTTTTCACCTCGCTGATTGTTTTATCACATATCTATTATACCATATTTCCGAGCTTTTGTCACTCGCCGGATAGTTCAAAAGTGTTGATTTCCGCAAAGTCCGGATCATAGACATAAACCGAAAAACGGCGTATGATGCAGATGTGTTTTCTGTATCATACGCCATATTTTTTGAAGTGCAGGTTCAATCGAGAATGAGAACTCCAAGCACTTCCCAGTAGGTTTTCCGCAGCAAATCAGAATCCCTTGCCTTTTCGCCTGCCCATCGTATTATATCCGCAATATGCTCCTCTGTGATAGACTCATCTTTCAGGACAATAAGCTCCTCCACTGGAAGTTTCATTCTGTGAGCAAGAACAATCAGATGATCCACTGTCGGCAGGCTTTCTCCCTTGAACCAACGATAGATCGACTGCGGGCATTTCAGATACAGCAGTTTCTGAATATCACTTACCGCAATACCGTGCTGTCTGCACAGCTCTTTCAGATGTGCTCCTGTCTTTTCTGTATCAATCACCTGCATCATACCATCAGCCTCCCTTTTTGAAGTAGTCGGTAGTATGTTACCATAGTTTCGGGATAATTTCAAGTGGGTGAAAGCCACGAATTATCGGTGAAATCTTTGTCCGCTATGCTGTATTGCTATTACCCCCAGGTGACGGTATAATCATACCAACAGATTCATCAGGAGGCAGTGGTATGGAAAGAGAAGCAAGGATTCTGAAAGCAAGACGAAAAGAGCTTGGTCTGTCACAGACGGAGGTCGCCCTGAATGCCGGCATACAGATTCAGCAGTATCAGAAATTTGAATACGGTGAGCGTAAGCTCTCCAATTCCAGTATGGTGCTGGGACTTCGTATCTGTGCGGTACTGGAGCTTGATCCGTATGAGTTTGCATTTGAGAGCGATACGGACTGGATGAAGA
>CAZTUV010000044.1:0-13079 GCA_964616595.1 uncultured Alistipes sp. | reverse complement strand
CGTTTTTACATTTTGCGTGACCCACTTTTACATTTTGCATGACCCATTACAGATATCTTTGAAGAAGAATGCTTTGTGATAACCACGAATCGTTATTTTGATGTTGACTCTAGTGAGGAACATATCTCGGAAACATCATTATTAGGCTTGTTTGTAGATAAGTTCTATCATAATGATATTGCCGAATTGAAGAACGTCATTAGGGAGAAGATGACTATAGATGCTGAGAGTCATATTAAGCCAGTACCATATGGAAAAACTATATTTTTTCAGAAAGACGAAAAAATAATATATCTAATGGCTTTTACTGACAGAAAAAAATCCGCACAGCCTAAAGACTTTTATTTGAAAGCTGTTAAAGGATTGCTGAAAGAATTATCTGAAGCTAATCATGGAAAAACCATTGCTATTCCGCTATTAGGAGAAAATAATAACCTTAGCAATACTGGCTTTTCAAATTGTGAAGTAGCATTTGAAAGCTTAGTTTCGATGATAAATAGTTTCGGAATAGCGAATCCGCAAGCAGAGTTAAGACTGAAAATCGTAATATTGCCAAATAAAAAAACCGAACTTATTAAAGTCATTTCAAACTATGCTTAGTTCATCAAAAGGAGTTGAAAACAATGTCTGCTTTCTTCAACGAAGCCGATTACGAAAACGCCATCATAGAGCTTTTCGAGAATATGGGCTACACACACATCCACGCACCGGATATGGGTAGAACGGATTTTTCCGATCCTCTGCTGGATTCTGTCCTGCGTGACAGCCTTGTCAAAATCAATAAAGGCTTGCCCTATGACGCAATCAGCGAAGCGATAGGAAAGCTGCGTAATTTCGACTCCGGAAGCCTTGTACAGAAGAATGTCACCTTCATGAATTATCTTCAGAACGGCGTGCCTGTGAAGTATTATGACAAGGGCGAGGAACGAAGCGTTCTGGTGTATCTCATTGACTACAAAAAGCCGCAGAACAACGCCTTTTATGTGGTCAATCAGTACACCTACATTGAAAACGGCAACAACCGCCGCCCTGATGTGATTCTGTATATCAATGGTCTGCCTCTCGTCCTCATGGAGCTGAAAAGCCCCTCCAAGGATGAAGTTGGTGCGGAGAATGCCTATAACCAGATCCGCAACTATATGCAGGACATTCCGTCCATGTTCATATACAATGCAATCTGTGTCATCAGCGACCTGTACACCAATAAAGCAGGTACAATCACCTCTGGACTTGACCGTTTTATGGAATGGAAAACTAAGGACGGCGACTATGAAAATACTGCTTATGCACAGTTTGATACCTTCTTTGAGGGAATGTTCCAGAAAGAGCGTCTGCTGGATATTCTGAAGAACTTTATTCTGTTTTCCGGTGACAGCCAGAAGCCGATCAAGATACTTGCTGGATACCATCAGTATTTCGCAGTTAGAAAAGCCGTTGAGAAAGCTGTTACTGCAACAACGAGCGATGGACGAGGCGGTGTATTCTGGCACACACAGGGAAGCGGAAAATCTCTGTCCATGGTGTTCTATGCTCATTTGCTGCAGGAAGTACTGGACAGTCCGACCATTGTTGTTATGACTGACAGAATTGATCTTGACGATCAGCTCTATGCACAGTTCTCCAAGTGCAAGGACTTTCTGCGTCAGACACCTGTGCAGGCAGAAAGTAAGGAACATTTGAAGCAGCTTCTTGATGGCAGAACGGCGAATGGTATCATCTTTACCACGATGTTTAAGTTTGAGCGTGGTGAAAGTCCGCTTTCTGAGCGTAGAAATATTGTTGTCATGGCTGATGAGGCACACCGTGGACAGTATGGCTTTGACGAAAAGGTTGTTATGTCCGAGAATGACAAAGGAGAAAAGGAAGCAAGAATCGTCATCGGTAATGCACGAATCATTCGTGATGCACTCCCTAACGCAACTTTTGTCGGATTTACAGGAACTCCAATTTCCTCCAAAGACCGCAACACTCGTGAGGTGTTCGGTGATTATATCGACATTTACGATATGACGCAGGCTGTTGAGGATGGTGCAACCCGTCCTGTTTATTATGAGAGCCGAGTGATTCATCTAAAGCTTGATCAGAATACACTTGCACTCATTGATGCAACTTATGATGTTCTGGAACAGCAGGCGGATTCTGCGACAATTGAAAAGAGCAAGAAAATGCTCGGACAGATGGAAAGTGTACTTGGTGCGGATTCTACGATTGATTCCCTTTGTACGGATATTATTGAGCATTACGAAAAGAACCGTCAGAATCTGTTGACCGGTAAAGCAATGATTGTTGCATATTCCCGTAACATTGCAATGAAGATCTACCGCAGAATGCTGGAGCTTCGTCCGGAATGGCAGGAGAAGATCGGTGTCGTCATGACAGGCGGCAACAATGATCCGGAAGATTGGAAAGAAATCGTCGGCACAAAGAGCCACAAGGAAGAACTTGCTCGTAAATTCAAAGATAATAACGATCCTATGAAGATTGCCATTGTTGTAGATATGTGGCTGACTGGCTTTGATGTACCATCCCTCGCAACAATGTATGTGTACAAGCCCATGCACGGCTATAATCTGATGCAGGCGATTGCACGAGTAAACCGTGTATTCAAGGACAAGGAAGGCGGTCTGGTAGTTGATTATGTGGGCATTGCTTCTGCACTGAAAGCCGCCATGAACGAATATACTGCTCGTGATAAGGCGAAGTACGGCGATATGGATATTGCCAAGGTAGCGTATCCGAAGTTCAAGGAAAAACTTCAGGTATGTAAGGATCTGATGCATGGCTTTGATATCAGCGGATTTGCAGACGGAACACCATTGCAAAGAGGAAAGCTGATCTCCTCAGGCGTTAATTTCATCCTTGGTACAAAGCCGCAGGGTGAAGATAAGCCCTTAAAGGATTTGTTTGCCAAAGAAGCACTTCTGCTTCGTCAGGCACATTCCCTCTGCTCCAGTATGACAACAGAACAAGAACGTCACGAAGCGGCATATTTTGAAGCTGTCCGTGCAATGATTATGAAGATCACGATGGGTGGACAGGGTGGTAAACCACTTTCGCTCAAGGAAATCAACGATCAAATCAACAACCTCCTCAAGGCGAGCATTCAGAGCGAGGGTGTCATCAACCTGTTTGACAGTAAGTCGG
This sequence comes from uncultured Alistipes sp., assembly GCA_964616595.1. Lineage (GTDB taxonomy): Bacteria > Bacillota > Clostridia > Oscillospirales > Ruminococcaceae > Ruminococcus. The sequence continues at coordinate 9,935 of CAZTUV010000044.1, read as the reverse complement.
TTGGTGAGAATTTCTCTCTTTTTGACCCGAAAGTTCTTGAAGAAATCTCCAAGATGAAGGAGAAGAACATCGCTGTTGAGATTCTGAAAAAGCTCATGGCAGAGCAGATTTCTGTTTACAAAAGAACCAATGTAGTGAAGTCGGAAAAATTCTCTGAAAAGATCACTATGCTGATGAATTCCTATTACAATGGACTGATTACAAATGAAGAAGTGATTAAGGAGCTGCTGGAAGCCGCAGAAGAAATCGCCAATATGCATAAGGAAGGTCAGAAACTCGGTCTTTCTGAAGAAGAACTTGCCTTCTACGATGCACTGACAAAGCCCCAGGCGATTAAGGACTTCTATAGCAATGAAGATTTACTTGCCATGACTCGTGAACTGACAGAAATGCTCCAGAAGAATCGCACAATAGACTGGCAGCAGAAGGAAACCGCAAGAGCAGGTATGCGTAAGATGGTAAAACGGTTACTCAAGAAGTATAAGTATCCACCAGAAGAATACGAAAATGCGATTGATACGGTGATTAGTCAGTGTGAGATGTGGACGGATCATACATAACCAATAAGGACGGTGAAAAAATGGACATTGGTGCAACCATAAAAGAAGTACGCCTTGAGTACAAGGAATATCTGAGAGGAAAATTTCCGGATTGGGCAGATAATACACTAAAGACCCATGTTTCAGATGCATTTTTCATTTGGAATAACACATTGCTACCGTCTTTCTGGAAAACGCTGATTGATGATCAATCAATGGAATGGGCAGACAGGCTATCTATCATTACCTGAAAGATGTATTACTGTCCGAAAATGCAGAAGTTCGCACAAAAGCCTATTGTTCTGATCTGATCAGATTAAAAGAATTTCTCGATGTTGTTCATGGCGGTGTTGAAAAGCGAGTAGGCTATGAAATTGACTGCGAAAAAATCGTCTATCATTATGCAAAATCAGTTTATAATGGAGAACTTACAGCAGAGCAGGCAGTTGGATCTATGACAAAAGAAGTGCCTTGTTTCAGCGATACTTCCCATAGACTGATGCTGATTGTATTTTCCAATATGATGCTTGGTCAAAAGTACACACGCAGAGCCAATACGGAAACAACACTCTTCTTTATCAAGCAGATTGGTGAAGATTATGGCATTACCCGTATGACAAAAGCACTGGAGGCAACACAGAAGAATGTCCAGTACTACTTTGAACAGACAGGTAATAAATCAAACAGTATCCGTCGTGGTTGTCAGAAAATTGCAGAAGATCATGGAATTCAGACTATCCGTTTTGATGATTCTATCTTTGAAGGTATTATCCCAAAGGAAACGGTGGAGGATGATATACTGACGAAACAGAGGGTGTTGCCCATACTCAGAGTCGAAGAAATTGCAGATGAAAGTACTGCCACCGCTTTTGATCCCTATACAGTAGATGATTTTCTTCGTGATGTGTATATAAGCGAAAACCGCTATCATCTCCTCCGAAACCTTCTCCTCACAAAGAAGAACATCATCCTTCAAGGTGCACCCGGCGTAGGCAAGACTTTTGCAGCGAAACGCCTTGCTTATTCCATCATGGGTGAAAAGGATCACACCCGTGTAAAGATGGTGCAGTTCCATCAGAGCTACAGCTACGAGGACTTTATTATGGGCTTCCGTCCGACACAGACGGGCTTTGAGCTAAAAACAGGCGTTTTCTATGAATTCTGCAAGCAGGCTTCCGATGACGATCGCCCCTACTTCTTCATTATCGATGAGATAAACCGAGGTAATCTGAGCAAAATTTTAGGTGAGCTGTTTATGCTGATTGAGGCTGATAAACGAGGTGTAGAGCTTCAGCTTCTCTATGCTGATGAACAGTTCTCTATTCCAAGCAATGTTTACATCATTGGCATGATGAATACTGCTGACAGAAGCCTTGCCATGATGGACTATGCTCTTCGTCGGCGTTTTGCATTCTTTGATATGATGCCCGCTTTTGATTCCAATGGATTCAGAGCGCACTGCAAGAGCGTGGATAATCCAAAGTTTGATAAGCTGATCGCTGCAGTGCAGCAGCTTAACGAGGAGATTGCAAATGACGAATCCCTTGGAGAGGGCTTCTGCATCGGTCACAGTTATTTCTGCACCAATGTAACGATCAATGACGAATGGCTTCATTCTGTGGTAGAATTTGAACTCATTCAGTTACTGAAAGAATACTGGTTTGACGAACCCGCCAAGGTCAGAAAATGGTCGGGCATACTTCGTGAGGTAATCAAATGATTCTCTATCAGAACATCTACCATATGCTCGCCTATGCCTTTCATATTCTGGATGCACAGGGCTATCGGGATGTTGCTTTGGAGGATTTTGAGAACACCGCGGAATTACTGTCAGCAATTCTCTGCAAGGGCGTTTCTGTGCAGATCAAGCGTGGACTATTGCGCGAATATATCGAAACAGAAGAGCCACTTTCTTCTCCACGAGGAAAGGTATTGGTTTCTGATTCCATCAAAGCTATGTCAGTACGCAGCAAACAGCTTGTATGTTGCTATGACGATTTCTCTGTCAATGCCTATCATAACCGCATCATCAGAACGACCTTTGAAATTCTGCTGAAAGCCGATATCTGTAAGAAAAGAAAAAGAGAAATCAGAAAGCTCCTTATTTTCTTTGATGGCATTGAACCACTGAATGTTCACGCCATCAACTGGAATCAGCGGTACGATCGCAATAACCAGACCTATAGAATGCTCATATCTATATGCTACATGGTGCTTAAAGGTCTGCTGCAGACAACATCGGATGGAACAACAAGGGTCATGGATTTTCTTGATGAACAGCGTATGTGCAGGCTTTATGAGAAATTCATTCTGGAATACTATCGCAAGCATTATCCGCAAATCAAAGCAAATTCTTCGCAGATCGCATGGGCATTAGATGATGATTTTTGTGCTATGCTCCCTACAATGCAGTCCGATATTATGCTGACCTACGGTGATAAAACGCTCATCATCGATGCGAAGTATTATGGGAAAACAACGCAGACACAGTATGATGTCCATACGCTTCACTCAAACAATCTTTATCAGATATTCACCTATGTGAAGAACAAAGCTGTATCTGGCGGAGAGGTTTCCGGTATGCTGTTGTATGCCAGAACAGATGAATCCGTTCAGCCTGATCAGACATATATGATGAGTGGAAACAGAGTCAGCGTGAAAACGCTGGATCTGAATTGTGAGTTTACGGAGATAGCGAGACAGTTGAATGTAATTGCAGACGACTTTTTGAAATAGTGATGCGTGTGGATGATTTTAAGATGATTAGTCCCGAAGAATATTACAATCAGCATTTCAAGGGAAAAACAGTGGGACAGATTAATCCTATGGAGGAAGAGGCAAATATCATAGATGATGATTGATGATATCATTGTGAAAACTGTTGAATATCTTTGTGTGCAACTAGACGGAATGGAAATATCTACCAGCGATGCTGTTAATGCAGCTTGTGGTTTTGAGTATAGTATGAATGGTGAGTCCTAATTGGTGGTACTTCGGTCGAATTTGTGAGAATGTTTGATCTCGACCGAAAAATCCGCAGGATGGCTAGGAAGTCGGGGCTTATCATTGATGAATCGATTTATGCAGACATGATTGTCGGTCTGCCATTCAATGTTCCATATTTAGTCAGAAAGAAACCGCAGCGAACAAAAAATGAGTAATAAAAAATATACAAGACAACAAGCAGCCATCCATCCCGACAGCTGCTTGTCTTGTTTTTACGCCACCAAGAAGCACTCCGGATCATCCTTGGGATTCACCTTCAGATGATATGACAGCGTATTATCATCATTCATCTGACTGTCAATCAACTTCAGCCAGGTGAACTGGTGGAGCATACCGCTAAGATGAGCTGAGCTGTAATCCAGCTTCGCAACAGCCATTTCAACGGAGAACATATCATCACCAAAGAATTCATACAGTGCTGACAGTGTGCTTTTCTGTGTGTACACCAAAGCAGAGCGTGCATTGGTGAGCCGAGGCAGGATACGATAAGTATCTCTGCTTATCTGTTCGACAACTCCAAGCAGAACAGCAAATTTCATGTCGGGAATCCACTTGGTCTTATCGCCTCGTCGGATATAATCTGCTTCCGTAACAACACCTCTTGGCAGGCATTCGGTTAAAATATCGCCAAGTCTGCGGTCTTTCGTTGAGCGTAGGGATGATTGCAGCTGATGGATCAAATCATGTACTTCTGGAGAGTATGTATTTTCATTATCATCGCTTACATCACCTTCGGAATAGCAGCTGAAGATGTAGTGGCATAGTTTGTTTTCTTCATAGTACAACGGCTTCAACAGATGATTCTGCTTGTACCATTTAATTGCGTTTCTCGCTGCCATACCTGGGATGCCAAGTGTATCGGAAATATCAACCGAAGTAAATGTTTTCTTTCCATTTTGCAGGTAGCTGATCAGCAATTGAGCGATCCTTCGTGTGTTTTCAGAGTCGGATTTGTTCTTTTGGTTCAAAATTGCAAGTGTTTCAGAAATGTTTGGAAGAGTAGTGTTTTCTGTTGATGAATCTGCATTGGAGTATGCTTCATTGAAACCGTAGATATTACCAGCGTGTGACCTTCCTACATGGATAATATATCCTTCATCAACAAGGAATTCCAAAGCTCTGTAAGTTTGCCTTGTTGAAACACCGATTTCTTCAGCGACTTCTTTTGCCAGAAACTCGTGGATTCCTTTCTTGCGAAATTTCTTAATTGCTGTTTTTATCTTATTTGTATGCTTATTTGTTTTGGGTTTGGGTTTCTCTTCCGCTGAAATTTCCGCTGCATTCCTAGCCACCGTCCTGTCTAGTGGACTCAGCGGAGTTTCTGCCAACTGTTTTTCTGCTTCATACACTTCTTGTTCCTTCTGGATTCTTCGGGTACGCAGTTCTGTGACGGCAGAAGAGAGGAGCGTCAGATAGTATTCAACAAAATAGGTCAGATCAGCCGCATTTTCGGTTCGGAGGATATTGGCAATGGCATTGAAATAGCTGTAGCCATTCCGGGCGATGAGTGCGGACAGGCTCACATTGCTGAAAAAGCTATATCCTGCACGGATCAGTATCACACTGGAAAGCAGTCGTGCCAGGCGTTCATTGCCCTCCGAAAAAGGGCGTACAGTCAGTACCCATGCCTGTGAAACAGCGGATTTAATCAGAGGATGCACCTTCGGATCTGCAAGAAACTTCGTGAATTCTGCAGTGAGTCCTGCAATTGCAGAGCTGCAGGGCACCTCAAAAGCCTCACCACGCATGGAGGGAATCTCAATGCTGTCTGTCAATCTGAAATCTCCGCCGCCGTTATCAAGACCGTTTGTAAGAATATAGGCAAGGGTGTGTAGATAGTCTTCGTCGATGGCGTGATAAATGTTCTGTGCAGCAAAGCTGCTCGCCTGACGGTTGTTCAGCAGCATCAGTTCCTCAATATCCTGTGCCTCCTGCCCACTCTGCAGAAATGTCATTGCGTCCGTTATGCTGATTTGTGAGCCTTCCATGTAGCCGGTGAAGAAGATTTCTTCAATTGTGGAGACGGAGGAGGGAAGAAGCTCCTGCTCAGCAGGATGCTCCATCAGTTCCTCTACAATCGTTTCACTGGCGGTAATCATATTATCGGTCAGTACATACCAGTAATTGTCACCATGCACATTTTTCAGTGGAAGTCTGACTGCCTTGGCAAGTCTGCCCTCAAGCACTGTACGCCATATTTCATCGGGATTCATGCCGAGGGGAAGAGAGCCTGCTATTTCAGATTTTGAAACATATTTCCGGTCGAGATATCTGAATAAACGCTCCTTATCCATATCTTACCTCCGTGTGTCTGTTATCCTGACGCTGGAAAGATCAAAGCTGACAGCACGCTGCATCGGATGGTGAGTACCGGAGCACTCCCGCGTCAGTTCATCAGTCCATCCCATCTGCTGACAGATTTTCTTGATAAATATTCTTCCGCTGATGTCAGTGGAGATAACATGTTCTGACGGCAATACGATTGCCTGTGTATCCTCCGTACCACAGGCACGGAGAACAAGCATCTGAGCTTTCATATTCACAAGCAGCTGTACCTGTCGGGGTCTGCCAAGTGCATCAAGTGTGCCATCATTGAGGGTGAGAATACCATTCTTCAGATTCAGTGTCAGTTTCATTTCATTCATGTTGTTTCCTCCAATTGCAATTGTGCGTCATCTGTAATAGACGTTGTTATGTATCCATCCAGAAAATCGACCTTAGTTGACATATCATGTGCTTCCACATCCATGCCGAAGCTGTTCTGCCAGTCGGACGGCAGAATTGCTTCTGCACGGGAAAGTTTTCCATTTTCGTCACGTTTCTGCGGCAGAAAACACTCATCTGAGGTTAAATCAAACAGATACAATTCTTCACCGCAATAATGGATTTTCGATCCCTGAAAACGATAGCGGTACATCATGTCCCAGCCCATCATTGCGTATAAGCGTTCGGCAAAAATCTTGCAGGTGATCTGACGACTCTTTCTTTTGTCAGCTTTGACAATGCACCATCGGATCGCATCACGGGCACCGGCGTCACAGGGACGGATCACCATTTTCTTTTCGATGGGGTGAATGAGAAACTGAATGTATGTAGTGTTTTCCAGCTTGCTGATGCAGGAATTATTGAATGTGATGCTGGTTCCACGAATTGTCATAGCGGGATCAAAGCGGTGAGCGATAAATTCTCGTCTGACGACCTGGAATCCTGCAAAGCTGAACTTCGCTTCCTCTGCCAGACGTTTCGCCTCCAGCAGCTCCTCACGGCTTAATGCTGTTTGCGGGGGAGACAGTTTCTGTATCACAGGCGATTGTGAGATATTGAATTTGCTGCCCCATGGCTGAATTGTTTCCATACAAATCCTCCTTATAAATATTTCTTGTGATTGCTTTCAGGCCATATTTTTTCAACAAGCAGTTTGTCAAGGTAGGCACAGATCTCTCTTGCACAGTCGGTGAGATTCTTTTCTCCCAGGGGGCTCTGCATGATTTCTCTGTAAGCTCTGTGCATCACAGCTTCATCAAAGGCACTGTATACCATACGGCTGGATTCATCGTGTATCAGACATTCACAGCGGTACATATATCCCAGCCAATAGGCATAGGAGAGAATATCCACATCTGCGTTTTCTGACGTCGGTAGCTCCAGCAAAGCCTTCGGGGTATGATGCTGCTCTTGCTCATACGCTTTTGAAAGCACCAGACTCTTGTTATCCGTATCCTTTGCTTTTGAAACAATATCCTCGATCCAGTACAGGGACTCAATAATGGTTCTCGGATTCTGTATCAGTACCGGTATCTGCAAAAGCCCTGTCAGTGCCGTTTCTACCTCGTTTGAAAAAGAAAAGCAGTAATCGAGGACACCGGCAAGCTGACTGATCATGTACAGCGGCACAAACTCATCCATAGGAAATCCCATAGCCGCTGCCTCCATGAACAGAGTGCCCTGCTTGTGACAATAGATCCTGTCCTTTTCAGTGAATTCACGCTGTGCACCCATTACCTTCTGGTTTTTCGGTGCAGCTCTCTCCAGCCACATCATACGCCTGACATTGGCGGAAAGCGGTCTGCTTTTTGATGGATCTCTGGACATTATACACCCTCCTCTGTGTTTGCTTCGATGATATCACCGGTATAGAAAGGCTTATCCTGCGGCAGCTCCGGTGGATTCTCCTTGATATTCCTGAGCAGTCCATCGATGACCTGTGCGTCGATTCTGTGTGTAATATCCAGCGGACGAGCCGGTGCAAGCCACTCCTCCCACGTACCGCTTCCATCAATACTGCGGAACGATGAATTATGCCTGAATGCAGGAATTCCGAAAATTTTCTTTCGCAGCTCTATTTCCTTTTCTGCCTGTTCCGCTATTTCCGTAAGTTCCTGTGGTTCATCTTCTGCATCGGGCGGATAGTAAAAGCTTTTTGCATCCTCATTCTGCACAGCCTGCATTTCTGCCTGCTTTCTTGCTATGATGATTTCATCCTTTTTATTGACGGCTCTTCCGAAATAGTTGTCAAGGTCAAAGAGCAGAATATCCTGCATTGTATCATCGGACATGGAAATATGCATAGTCTGACAGGGAATACGATAGCTGTACTCTCTGTCCCATCCCATGGTTTCGTACAGGATTCTGCACAAGGAGCTTGCACCTCTGGACTTGCCGTCCCATTCCATTGCGTTGGGATGCGTGTTTTCACAGGGTCTCACAATCAGCATACGTTCAACAGGATTAAAGAGAAGCTCTGCATACTTTGTTTTCATCTTAGCGGTGCAGCTTGAATTAAAAGCAATCTCTCTGATACCGATTCTGACGACCGGTTCATGAATACGGCTGAACATATCACCGCATACCACCTGAAAGGATCTGACCACTTCTTCGCTGTTCTGATGTTCCAGATTGTTCTGTGCAGTACCATTCAGCTCATCCTTGATTTTCTGTTCTGCCTCCGTCAGCTCTCGTGCAATCTGCGAAATACCATGATCATCAATCATGCAGCCGATACGGTGACCGCTGTCAGGGAGATACTCATTTTCAAGATCTGTTTCCAGTTCCTCATCAAGCAGTCCCATTGCAATCTGTGAGGCTCTGTAATAATCTTCTGCATCAAAGCCAGCCCAGGAACGGTTCATGGAGATAAAACCTGTGAGAATACCCTTGTCGATGATACGCATCGGCAGATACGAACCTTCATGTCCGTATCTGCGGCTGTTCAGAATCTTCTGTGCAGCATTCCATATCGCACGGGTTACGATAGCGTCATGATGATCGGGTTGATAGTACTTATTCTTCTTGCCACGGTTTTTCTTGGATTTGTGATCCTTGAAATTCGGAGTATAGGTCTTTCTTGCAAGAACATCACCGCAGTATCGTTCATTGCGCATGATGTTCAGAACACCGCTGCTTGTCCAGTCGGTATTGAGTGTACCGTCCTTTTTTCTGCCGCCTGTGGGGATCTGAAGCTCTGTCAATACACTTGCAATTTCTTCTGTTGTACTGCCGTTCAGAAGTGATGCATACATCCACTTTACAACCTGTGCCTGCTGTTCGTTGATCTGCAGTATTTTTCTTTTACCGCCGTAGGAATCGGGAATCTCAATCTTGTCATATCCGAATAGGGAAGGCGTAAGAAATCTGCCTCTGCTGAATCTCCATTCTAATGACAGCAGCATGGCCTCACTTTTCATATGGCTTTCTTCCTCTGCAACCATTGCAAGTACAAAGAGGATAATACCGCTTGTCTGCAGACCTGTGTCCAGATTTTCCTGTTCAAAATATACCCTGACGGGAGGATCAAGACTTTTCATTTCCTCGATATAACTGATGCAATCGAGCAGATTACGAGCGAAACGGGACACCGCTTTTGTGATAATCATATCAAATTTTCCGGCTCTTGCGTCTCTGATCAGTCTCTGAAATCCAGGTCGATGCTCTGTATTTGTACCGGAGAAACCATCATAAACATACGCACCTGCAAATTTCCAGTCGGGATTGGATTGTATTTTCTTCCTGTACTCATCCACCTGCATTTTGATGGAAATTGCCTGATCAATGTCATCCGTAGAAACACGGCAGTACATTGCGACCCGAAGATTTTTTCGTTGCTCAGTTTGTTCTGCTGCAGCGGAGATCTTGCGGATCTTACTGCCGTCCAGTTCATCGATCTGTCTGATCAGAGCGGCTTTCTGTCGCTGCCTTTCTGATTCAAAGCTTGATCCAATGGGGAGCGTACTCGGCCGTGCAGCGCGCTCCTGTGCATTTTTTCGGACATCATCCATCGGTATCACCTCCGGCAATCGGATAAGGGTTCATATTCAACTCCATCGCCTCCAAATGTAACTTATTTCGGGACTTTTCTTGCCCATGACCATATTACCATTATATATCGAATCC
>CAZTUV010000043.1:0-13229 GCA_964616595.1 uncultured Alistipes sp. | reverse complement strand
AAAGATGGCTTGATATAGGCCCTGTAAATCTTCAGCCATCAGAAGTCGCAAAGCTTGCCATTATTATATTTTTTGCTTATAGTATGGAAAAAGATGGCAAGTATATGAATACTTTTAAAACCGGTATATTGAAGTACGTTTTACTTATGGGCGTATATGCAATATTATTATTTCTTGAACCACATCTTTCTGGTATCATACTTATTGGTAGTATTTCAATAGCTATGATTCTTTGTGGCGGTGCAAATAAAAAGCAGTTTTTGATACTTGGAATAAGTGCGATTGCAATCGGAGTTGCTGTAATCGGCTATCAGGCATCTGTTCCGGGAAGCTATGTCGCAACACGTATAAAATCATGGCGTGACCCTTTTGCAGATGTTCTTAATGATACCTGGCAAACAGCCAATTCACTTATTGCAATAGGCTCTGGAGGACTTTTTGGTCTTGGTCTTGGTAATTCCAGACAGAAGTATTTGTATCTTCCGGAAACTAAAAACGATTTTGTTTTTCCGATAGTATGTGAAGAACTTGGATTTGTAGGAGCATTGGCTATAATAATAGTATTCTTTTTGCTTGTTGTAGAAGGTTTTTCAATTGCTTCACGCTGCAAAGACCGTTTCGGAATGCTTATAGCTGTCGGGATTACTACGCAAATAGGTATTCAGACTGTCATAAACCTTGCGGTTGTGAGTAATCTTGCTCCAAATACTGGTATTAGTTTGCCGTTTTTCAGTTATGGAGGTACTGCACTTATAATGCAATTGGCAGAAATGGGTATAGTGTTAAATATTTCACAGCACAGGTATATTCCAAAGGAAATGCATAAACCAGCAGAAAAGGAGTAGTTATATTATGAAAGTTCTTATATCATGTGGAGGTACGGGGGGACATATTAATCCCGCACTTGCAATAGCAGATATAATAAAATCAAAGTATCCTGATGCGGAGTTTCTTTTTGCGGGGACACCTAATGGTATGGAATCAAAACTTGTTCCAAAAGCCGGATATCAATTCGAAACTATAAAGGCAGCAGGTTTTCAAAGAAAGCTTTCTCTGGAAAATTTAAAACGAAATTTTCAGGCTGCTACATATCTTGCAATGTCCGGAAAACGCTCTAAAGAAATTATAGAAAAATTTAATCCGGATATTGCAATAGGTACAGGTGGATATGCATCTGGTGCAGTTATCAGAAAAGCAGCACGTATGGGTATTCCGTCGGCAATACATGAACAGAATGCATATCCGGGAGTTACGAATAAACTTCTTGCTAAAGAAGTCGATTATGTAATGTTTACTGTAATTGAAGCTCTTGATTTTATGGATAAAAGTAAATTTGAATATAGTGTTACAGGACTTCCGGTCAGAAGCAATATAAATAATGTTTCACGTGATGAGGCAAGGAAAAAATTAGGGTTTAACAATGATTTTACTATTCTTTCCTTTGGAGGAAGTCTGGGAGCAGGTTGCATTAACGATACAATGGCTGAAACTATTAAATGGCATACTAAAAATCATTTAAATATCAATCATATTCATGGGTATGGAGGAATGGGTAAGGATACTTTCCCGCAGGATATGAAAAAATCCGGTATTCCTCTGAAAAGCAATCGTTTAAGAATTACCGAATACATAAATGATATGGATATTTGTCTGGCAGCTGCTGATTTAGTTATATGTCGTTCCGGAGCGTCAACACTTGCTGAACTTGAAGCGGCAGGAAAAGCTTCTATATTGATTCCGTCGCCGATAGTTGCCGGAAATCATCAGTATCATAACGCAATGGTTCTTGGAAAAGCCGGTGCATCTGTTGTTATTGAACAAAAAGATGTTACAAATGAAAAAATAATTTCTGAAATAGAAAAGCTTTACAATAACCCTAAAAAAGTTAAAATAATGTCATATAATGCCGGCAAACTTCATCTTAAAGATACTAATGAACGGATTCTTGACGTTATTGATAAACTATACGAAAAGTCTCAAAAGAAGTAACAAAAAAACACTTTACAGCATAATATACAAAAAGGCTGTGAGGTGGTATAATGCAAAAATTGATAGTAAATGGTGCTAAACGTCTTAGAGGTGAACTGAAATTACAGGGCAGTAAAAATAGCAGTTTGCCTATTATGGCTGGTTCTGTTCTGTGCGGTGAAGAATCTGTAATTAGTAATTGTCCCAGACTTACTGATATATATTCAGCATCAAGAATCCTTAATAATCTTGGCTGCAAATGTAAATTTTCTGATAATGTTGTGATTATAGATTCCTCTGAAATAAATATTACTGAAATTCCTGAAAAGCTTATGAGAGAAATGCGTTCATCAATAATCTTTATGGGAGCTATATTGGGAAGAACAGGTGAATGTGTTGTTAGTATGCCGGGCGGTTGTGAACTTGGTTCACGTCCTATTGATATGCATATTTCAGCTATGAAAAAAATGGGCATAGATGTAAAGGAAAGCTATGGTAAAATAATTTGTCGTGCTGCTTCAGGTAAGGCTCATGGTGCTAAAATATCATTGCCATTTCCTTCAGTGGGAGCAACTGAAAATATTATTCTTTGTGCTGTTACGGCAGATGGAGAAACTATTATAAATAATTCGGCACGTGAACCTGAAATATGCGATTTGTGTAATTTTCTCAGAAAATGTGGGGCAGAGATTTCCGGCGACGGCGAAAGCAAAATAATTATTAAAGGAAAAGAAAAGCTTCATGGTTGCGAACATACAATCATGCCTGACAGAATAGCAGGTGCTACTTATCTTTCAATGGTTGCTGCCACCGGAGGAGAAATTATACTTACAGATGTCTGCGTTGCTGAGATAGAACCGTTTATATCTGTTCTTGAACAAACCGGTTGCAGTATTATTACTTATAATGACCGTATTTATTTGAGAAGTGGTTCACGTCTTAAAGCAGTAAGGGAAAGAATACGTACAATGCCTCACCCGGGATTTCCGACAGATGCACAGGCTGTACTTATGGCGGCTCTTATTAAAGCAAATGGAACAAGTGTTTTTGAGGAAAATATTTTTGACTGCCGATATAAGCATACTGACGCTTTTGTAAAAATGGGGGCTGATATTCAGGTGATTGGTAAAATAGCAGTAGTCAAAGGTGTTCCTGCACTTTATGGTGCAAATATAAATGCTACTGATTTACGTGGCGGAGCTTCAATGGTTATTGCCGCTCTTTCAGCAGAGGGAAGTTCTGAAATATCAGGAGTTTTTCATATTGATAGAGGCTATGAAAAAATAGAAAATGCAGTTGGAATTTTGGGCGGTGATATCCGCAGAATCTGATATTAGTCTGCAACGTCCAATACTACTCAATTAATAAACATATACAAGAATTATAAGAACTATGAGATAGTTTGGTAACAGGAGAGTTTCCAGAAAACCTTTGGCTTTTGTCGTGGGAGATTCGGTTATGGAGAAAATATGAAGGATATTAATAAATATACTATTGACAGAAAAAACAGCGGCAAACGAAACAGACGCAGACAACGTAGTATGAATTTGTATATTATGGCTGTTATTTTACTTGTCGCTGTAATAGGTATTTCTATGAGCTATACCTTTCTGTTTAATATAGAAAACAGAGTGGTGATAGTTGTTTCAGGCAGTGAAAACTGTTCAGATGAGGAGATTCAGCAAAAAGGCAATGAAGTAGCTGAACATTCAGGAATATACAAGGGAGATAATCTTCTGCGGGTTGACAGCCAAGAAAGTGCTGAAAAGATTCTTGATGAAGTTGTGTTCGTTGAAACGGTTGAAATAAATAAGAGATTCCCGTCAACAATCGAAATAAAAGTGGCATATTGTGTTCCGTCATTTAATGTGGAATACGACGGAGGCGTACTTGTGGTTAGTAAATTGGGGAAAATTCTTGAAAATAACAGCTTCCTTACTGATGGATTGCCTACTATATATGGCATCAGTCCTGCTGAAACTGAAGAGGGGAAAATGCTCTGTTCGGACAGCGAACATCAAAATGAGGCATTGTCTGAAATTATGCAAAGTATTCCAGAAAATAACAGCATATCTTCAATAGATATGTCCGATGAGTTTGGAATAGTTATAGGCTATACAAATGGAACGATTTTTAAAATGGGCAACTGGAATGATGCAGAATATAAACTTAATCTCGCACAGACAGTTATAGAGGATTCGTCTATAAATGGGAAAAAAGGATATATTACCATGATAGGTTCAAATCAATGTTCATTCAGAAGCAGTGATGAACCTGTTACAACTATCGGAAGTGAACAATCTTCAATAGTTGCCGGCGAAAATCAAGAGGGTCTTAATGGAGAATCTAATCCGGAACAAGAGGCTATTTTCAGTGAGTTTAATTCACGTGAAAATACTACGGCATATATTGAAGATTATTATCAGGAATATGATAATTATAACTATGATTATAATTACAGTTATGATGACTATAATTATAATTGGGGTAACGATGCATGGTAGTATCAATTTGCACAAATCATCACAAAAATTAAAGGTTATATTGTCGTATTTGCAGAAAATAAAAAATCTTTTTTGGGGACTTGCAAAAAAGATGATATTATGGTACAATAATAATTGTATTTAATGTGTAATCAATCTTTGATATAAAATTCAGGATAAGCAATAGGAGGAGTTTAAATGTCAGATTTCAATTACGAGGAAACACTTGAACCCGATGTTAACATTAAGGTAATAGGTGTAGGCGGCGGCGGTGGCAATGCTGTCAATTGTATGGTGGATTCGGGAGTAAATAATATAGAATATATCGCAATTAATACCGATGCTAAAGCTCTTAATAAGTCAAAGGCTACTACAAGAATACCAATAGGTGCTAAGCTTACTAAAGGCAGAGGTGCAGGAAATAAGCCTGAAATAGGTCAGCGTAGTGCTGAAGAAAACCGTGACGAAATCGAAACTCACCTTAAAGGTGCTGATATGATTTTTATTACTGCTGGTATGGGCGGAGGTACAGGTACGGGTGCTGCTCCTGTTGTCGCTAAAATAGCTAAGGAAATGGATATTCTTACTGTTGCAGTAGTTACAAAGCCATTCCTTTTTGAAAGAGAACAAAAAATGGCTCAGGCTGAAAGAGGTATTGCAGAACTTAAAAAGTATGTTGACTCTCTTATAGTTATCCCTAATGAGAAACTTTTAGTTGGTCTTGACAAGCCACTTACAATGATGCAGTCTTTTGCACTTTCAGATGATGTCCTTAAAACAGGTGTAAAGAGTATTTCTGACCTTATTGTTGAAGAAGGTTACATAAACCTTGACTTTGCAGATGTTTCCACAATTATGAAGGGTGCAGGATATGCTCACATGGCTATTGGTCATGGTTCAGGAAAGGATAAGGCAAGAGATGCAGCAATGCAGGTTATTTCCAGCCCGCTTCTCGAAACATCTATTTCAGGTGCAAAAAGACTTCTTATTAATATCGCAATGTCTGAAGATATCCTTTCATCTGATGTTGATTCGGCAACTAAAATGATTACCGATACCGCTGCTGAAGGCGTTGAATTCATTTTTGGTACTGCTTTCAAAGAAGATATGCAGGACGAAATGGCAATTACTGTTATTGCAGCAGGCTTTGATGGTATAGATGGTTATGATGATACTCCGGAAGAACCGGAAACAGTAGAACAGCCTGAACCACCTAAGAAACAACCAGTTGCACAGCCAACACCTCCTCCGGCTCCTGCACCAAAAGAAAATCCGGTGCAGTATGATGACCCTCTTATTCAGGGACTTGGAATTAATGGAACTTCTTCAAAGTCTAATGTTTCAGATGACTTTGATTTAGGCGATATTTTTAAGATGCTTGGGAACTAAACATTATATAACAGCTTTCCTTATGCCTGGAAAGCTGTTTTTGATTTTAGACAAATTGCACTAAAACTAACGTGAAATTTCTACGTTTTCGTAATTGAATTATGTTTTGATTTGTGTTATAATTTATATGATGGCATTGTGTTTGCGGATTTCAGAGCCGTTTTGTTACATAGTTTTGTTGATAATTCTTTATGTTTAACTGCATTTGCCATAATCAAATACTTTATTTATTTTTGCTTTTTAAATAAAACTGTTTTAACAGAAAAAATATTATTTACCGTTAATTTGTCACGGAGAATGGAGTTAATTGTTATGGCTGATACAACTGTTTTAAGAACTACCAAAATTGGTAATGGTTTCGTTAAAGAAGATGTTATGCAGTATCTTGATGAATTAAATACTAAAATCAGTGACCTCGTTGCTGAAAATGAAAACCTTAAAAATGCTGGCCCTAAATCCAGCAATGAAGATGAAATAAGAAAATATAAGAATCAAATTGATAATTTACAGGAAAAACTTAATAATTCCAACAACCTTCTTAGAAATAAGAATAAGGAACTTGAAGTAGCTAAGGATACTATCGCTAAATTACAAGCAGGCAAACCTCTTCCGGCTGGTGCAGTTATAGATAATTCTCAGCTTGATGCTGTTAAAAAAGAACTTGAAAACGCTAAGGCAACTATTGCTAAGTTACAAGCAGGTAAACCAGTGGACAATGTTCAGCTTGAATCGGCTAAAAAGGAAATTGAAAGCCTTAAAAATCAACTTAGAGTTGCTCAGTCAGCTCCTAATGCTGTTCAGCCAACTAATAATGCTGAACTTTCCAAATTAAAACAGGACTTGGCTAAAGTATCCGCTGAACTTAATGCAAGTGCTAAATCTCTTGAGGAAAAAACTCGTGAACTTGTTGCTAAAGATGCAAAGATTTCACAGCTTAATAAAGAACATTCTTCATTGATTGCAAAGAAAGATGAAGAAATCGCTAAGAAAAATGCTGAACTCGCTGCTAAAGATGTTGAAATAAAAAATGCAAGCGAAAAGGCAAATAATCCGGCACTTCTTGCAAGCGATATGCTTATAGGTGCTCAGAAACTTGCAGACCAGACAAAGGCAGATGCTAAGGCAGAAGCAGAAAAACTTCTTGCAAAGGCTAAGGAAGATGCAGAAAAAGTGGTTTCTGATGCTAAAAAAGATGCAGAAAAAACTATTTCCGCAGCTAATACTACTGCTGAATCTTGCATAAATGATGCTAATTCAAAGGCTAAAACTACTATCGATAATGCTAACAAACATGCAGATACAGTTAATGAAATGTCAGCAACAGTGCGTAAAATGCTTATTAATGAGATTGAAAGCATAAGTTCAAAATTCAACGATATTAGTTCACGCATATCAGAGGCTAAAAATATCGTTAGTGAAACACGTAAATCGGTAGATAAAAATACTTCAAATGAAATAAAGAAAATGGATTCCCCTAAGGTGGACATGAATGATGTGAAATCTAATGCACAAAAAATCAAAGATGTTCCGCCAGTGAAAAAACCAGCTGAAAAAACTCCTGTAAAATCTAATGAACCAAAACTTACAGAAGTGAATATTTCTAAATCATCAGTAAAACCTAATAATTTTGAAAAAACTACAAATAATATTAAGAACGATTCACCTGTAACACAAGGTCAGTCTAATCCACAAACTAAAAAACCTTCTGTTGGTCTGAGCGATATGGACGATATTATGAAGGCTTTTGCAGTAAAGCCTCAGGCAGAAAAACCAGTTTCTTCCCAGCCTAAGCCACCTACAAAAAAACCAATTATGAATATGGGCAATGATATGGAAGATATCCTTAAGGCTATTGAAGCAGACCCTTCTAATTTGGGAGATTAATTATTTGGTCGCTAAAATTTATATGATATTATTCGGTTGCTTTCAGCAAAAGAATATTATATAGTTGCGGTCTATCCGTAACACGGGATTTAAATCAGGTTATCCTCATTTGACACCGTTTGTAATTTTCGGACGTTCAGCATGAAACTAAACCTGAAAAACACCGCCGGACAACCGGAGTTTAGCCCATATATGTGGGAAGTGTGTCAAATTTTTTTAAGTGAGGTACTGAATCATGTACGAAGACAAGACATTGGTCTGCAAAGAATGTGGAAAAGAATTTATCTTTTCAGCAGGCGAACAGGAATTTTTTGCTGAAAAAGGTTTCGTTAACGAACCACAGAGATGCAAACCTTGCCGTGATGCAAGAAAAAATGCTGGCAGAACTGAAAGAGTTATGTATACAGCAGTTTGTGCTTCTTGCGGTAATGAAGCAAAAGTTCCTTTTGAACCAAAGGAAGGAAGAGCTGTTTATTGTAGCGAATGTTTCGCTAAAATGAACGAGGCTTGATTGCTTACAAATCCGCAGTAATTGAACTTTGCTGCGGATTTTATTTTAATGTTGACAATGAAAAAAATATATGATATAATCATAGTTAAATATATTCTAAATGAAAGGGTGTATTCTTATGCAGATTACTAAAGATACAATTATTGGTGATATCCTTGATGCAGATTTTGAGGTAGCTCCTTATTTCCTTGAAATTGGTATGCATTGTCTTGGCTGTCCTGCTTCAAGAGGTGAGTCAATCGAGGAGGCTTGTGCTGTTCATGGAACAGATGCTGATGCTCTCGTTGAAAAACTTAATGCTCATTTCGCTTCTAAAAATTAATTGAATGTTGAGGCGTGTCGTTGTGGCACGCCCGATTTTTTATTGTTTGGCGTATGTCATATCTTTAAAAGGTGGAATTTTTTATGCTTGATAATAGATTGAAATTATGTGCTGAAATGGTAAAGGGTAATGGTATTGTATGCGATGTCGGAACAGACCATGCATATCTTGCATCAGAACTTATACTTAGTGGAAAATGTGAAAAAGTTATTGCTTCTGATGTGAGTATAGGACCTTTACAGGCAGCACAGAAAACAATTGAAAAAAATGAAATAGGGGATAAAGTTCAGATTATTGAATCAGATGGTCTGGAAAATATTCCTCTTGAGGGCGTTTCGGATATAGTTATCGCAGGAATGGGCGGTGAAACTATTCTTGAAATTCTGCATAAATGCACAGATTTAATAGAAAGTAAAATAAGACTTATCCTTCAACCTATGACAAAATCGGAAGTTTTAAGAAAATGGCTTTATGACAGTAATTTTGCAATTACTTCTGAAAAGATAGCGGAAGATGGCGATAAACTCTATGTTGTTATGTGTGCTGAATGGAGCGGACAGTTTCAAAGACTGACCGAAACAGAATCACTTGCAGGTTTTTTTGAAGAAGATGACCCGCTTGCAAAAAAATACAGAAATAACGAAGTGTCAAGGCTGAAAAAAATTAGTTCTGCCCTTGAAAACGGGGGTATGTATTCTGAAGCTGTTCATCTGTCTGCTCTTGCGTATAAGCTTGATAATGGTATAGGTAAAGTTCCTGTAAATGAAGTTTACAGTTATTTGAACAGTGTATATCCTGTTGATGTTCAGGAAAGTTGGGATAATTCAGGACTTCTTGTGGAAAATTATGAAATGGAATGTAGTAAAGTAATGTTGACACTTGATATAACTGTTCCATCGATATATGAGGCTGAATGTAAGGGTGCTGAATTAATGATTTCACATCACCCTGTTATTTTTGAGCCATTGAAGAAAATAAAACGTAAAAGTCCGGTATTCAGGCTGATTTATAGCGATATTGCAGCTATATGTATGCATACTAATCTTGATATAGCTAAGGGCGGAACTAATGGGGTTATATTAAAAAAATTATCAGAACGTTTTGAGTTTGAAAAAGAACCACAATTTCTGGAAGATTGTGGAAACGGAAATAACCTCGGCTGGATTTGCGAACTTAAAGAACATGTTGAACCGGAAAAATTTGGTCAAGTATTAAAGGATATCTTTGGTTGCCCGTATGTTCGCATGAATCGTTTTGGAACAAGCCGTATAAAAAGATTTGCATTCTGTTCGGGTTCGGGAGGCTCGATGCTTGAACTTGCAATTTCTAAAAAATGTGATGCATTTATTACGGGAGATGTTAAACATAATATCTGGATTGATGCTAATAATTGTCACATTACACTGTTCGACTGCGGACATTTTAATACCGAAAACATTGTTCTTGAAGAACTGCGTTGTGTAATTGAAAAGAAATTTCCACAAATAGAGGTAATTGTTGGCGAGACTTCAATTGAACCAGCTGTCTATCTGTGAGGTGAATTAAATGGGAATTCTTATTTGTCCGATATGCAGTGAAAAATTGAGTATATCCGGAAAATCTTATATTTGTCCAAAAAGGCATAGTTTTGATATTTCAAAGAGTGGTTATGTAAATTTATTATTGTCAAAACATTCTGGAAAAACTATTCATGGTGATAATAAGCTTATGGTTCAGGCAAGACGAAACTTTCTTGAAAAAGGTTTTTATATGCCATTACGTAATGCTGTTTGTGAAGAGGTTACAGAAGGAATTATCCTTGATGCTGGTTGCGGGGAAGGATATTATACGTCAGGTGTAAGAAATTCTTTGAATAACTCCGAAATTTATGGTATAGATATTTCAAAGACAGCAGTTGAACTTGCTTCTAAAATTTATAAAAATATAAATTTTGTGACTGCAAGTGTATTTCATATTCCAGTTGAGGACAATTCATGCGATAGTTTGTTGACAATCTTTTCCCCGTATTGCGGAAATGAATTTAAACGTGTTTTGAAAAATGGCGGAAAGATGATAATGGCAATACCATCAGTGATGCATTTATGGGAATTAAAAAAGGCTGTTTATGATACTCCATATAAAAATGAAGTTAAACCATATGAACTGGAAGGCTTTAGTTTGCTGTCAAAAAAACATATAAATTATAAGTTTTTACTTGATAATCAGCAGGATATACAATCACTTTTTTCTATGACCCCTTATTATTATAGAACCGGAAAAATCCAGCAAGAACGTCTTTCGCTTCTTGATATTCTGGAAGTTACAGCTGATTTTGAATTGCTTACTTATCAAAAAATAGCAAAGGAGTGATTTTAATGGCTCTTGATGGAGCATTTCTGTTTGCATTAAAAAATGAACTTTCGCCCCTTATCGGAGGACGTATAGAAAAAATTCATCAGCCATCACGTGAGGAAATTATTATTTCTATCCGTACACGTCAGGGAAGTAAGAAACTTTATATTTCAGCAAACGCTGGGAGTGCAAGGGTTCATATTACTAATAAAAGCGTCGATAATCCACAAACACCACCAATGTTTTGCATGCTGATGCGTAAACGTTTGGGTAACGGAAAACTTATTAATATTCGTCAGGACGGTCTCGAAAGAATATTGTTCTTTGATTTTGAAAGTGTCAATGAACTGGGTGATATAGTTACTATAACGCTCGCCTGCGAAATAATGGGACGTTGTTCAAATATTATTATAATCAGCAATGGTAAAATTATTGACAGTATTAAACGTGTTGATAATGAGATGTCCCGTGAAAGAATGGTTTTGCCAAATATGACATATTGCTTGCCACCAAAGAACGACAGACTGAATTTTCTTGTTGCCGAATCACAACAGATTATTCAAAAACTACATAAAAATTATAATGTCGAATTATCAAAGGCTCTTATCAGAGTATTTGAGGGAGTTTCTCCGGTTCTTGCACGTGAATGGTCTTTTTTTGCAGGACGTGGAGAATATCTTGATGGGAATGTTTCTGGCGACCAGTTGGACAGACTTATGTTTGCAATCAAACATACTCGTGAACAACTTATTAATAATACTTGTTGTTTTACGGTTGCAAGTACTAAAGAAGGTATATTAAAGGATTTTTCATTTATACGACTTTCACAATACGGAAATCTTATGTATACAAGAGAAATATCTTCAGCATCTGAATTGCTTGATTATTTTTATTTTGAACGTGATAATGCTATCCGTACAAAACAACGAGCTAATGATTTATTCAGGCTGCTTGTGAACCTTACTGAACGTACTTCACGTAGAATTGCAGTACAACGTGAAGAACTTATTGCCTGTGCAGATAAAGATTATTATAAGTTGTGTGGAGATTTGATTTCGGCTAATATGTACCGTATTCAAAAAGGTGATAATATTGCAAAGGTTGAAAATTTCTATGATGAACAATATCCGACAATTGAAATAAAGCTTGATGTCAGGAAAACTCCGTCTCAGAATGCACAATACTATTATGGAGAATACAAGAAAGCTGTTACCGCTGAACAAAAATTAACCGAACAAATTAGCAGGGGTGAAGAAGAATTACAATATCTTGATAGTGTTTTTGATTCACTTACACGTGCAACTTCTGAAAATGATATTATACAATTACGTCTTGAATTGCGTGAACAAGGTTATATAAGGACTGTTAATAACAAGGCGAAACCTCCTAAGGCATTGCCACCTCTTGAGTACAAGTCAACTGATGGATTCACTATATTTGTGGGCAGGAACAACTGTCAAAACGATAAATTATCACTTAAATTAGCTGAAAAAAATGATATATGGTTACACACTCAAACTATAACAGGTTCGCACGTTATAATAGTTACGGACGGAAAAGTTCCTCCTGATAGTACTTTGGAGCAGGCAGCTGTTATTGCTTCTGTTAATAGTAAAGGTCGTAATTCTAATCTTGTTCCGGTGGACTACTGTCTTGCTAAATATGTAAAAAAACCATCTGGTGCTAAACCTGGTAAAGTTATATTTACCAATTATAAAACAGTTTTTGTGAAACCAGATACTGAACTTGAAAAAAGTTTGAGGGTATGATATGACAGTGAAACTTACAAAAGATTTTTTTGCACGTGATTGTCTGGACGTCGCTCCTGAACTGGTTGGAAAGATTCTTGTTTGCCGTTTGGATACTGGTGAGGAACTGCGTGAAAGAATTTATGAAACAGAGGCTTACAGAGGAGAAGAAGATAAAGCTTGTCATGCATCAAAAGGAAAAACAAAACGTACAGAAATCCTTTATGGTGAGTGCGGAAAAATATATATTTATTTGTGCTATGGGTTACATTGGCTTATGAATATAACTACTGGTCAGAAAAATCAACCTCAATGTGTGCTTTTAAGAGCAGGAGAATTTCATAACGGGCCGGCCAAACTTACAAAATATATGAATATTGATAAACGTTTTAATAACAAGAGTATATATAATAATTTTAATATATGGATTGAAGATGATGAACTTATTCCTAGAATAAGAACTGATTCAAGAATTGGAATAGATTATGCCGGCGATTACTGGAAAAATATAAAGTGGCGTTTTATTTATGACGGGTGTATTTTATGAATATAATTTGTACAGGATATAATTCTATTTATGACTGCAATTATAG
>CAZTUV010000042.1:0-13278 GCA_964616595.1 uncultured Alistipes sp. | reverse complement strand
ACGATATTCTCGCTGACTTATCTGTTTTTTGTGCCAATTCTAAACGTAAAAGGCTCCCTGTGCTTTTTCAATTTTCTTGTTCCGCTTAAGTGTACGCATATGCCCTGTACCGACCTTTCGGTTGCAGGAAAACGTCAGGGCTTGAATGCAGAGCGTTCAGGGCTTTTCTTTCAAGCGATCAGAATTATCAAAGAAATGAGAGGTGCAACCAATGGAAAATATCCGAGATTCGCAGTGTGGGAAAATGTCACGGGAGCATTCTCCTCAAATGGCGGAGAAGACTTCCGATGTGTCCTCGAAGAACTCTGCAAAATCAAAAACACCAACGTTTCTGTCCCTAAACCTAAAAAGTGGACAAAAGCAGGAAATATCATGGGAGATGATTTCTCTCTTGCCTACCGAACATTCGATGCTCAGTACTGGGGTGTACCCCAGAGAAGAGTGCGTATCTACCTTGTCGCAGATTTTGATGGCGGATGTGCCTCAAAAATACTATTTGAGTCAGAAGGCATGTCTGGGTATTCTGCGAAGAGCCTCAGAGCGTGGCAAGAAGCTTCCCGATGTTTTGGAAACCGCTCTGAAGAAACAGGCTCAGGGCTGATGTTCGAGAACCATTCTCAGGATACCAGATATACAGGACCTCTTGAAGTGGCACAGACTGTATCTGCAACATATGGAACAGGCGGAAACAATCAGCCTTTTGTGGTGGAACATTTTCATAAAGCATACGGCATCTGCGGGAAATACAGCAATTCTATGCTGTCCGACAATCCAAACAGCGGATTTTATGAAGCAAATACATCAAGAACTGTTGATACTAGCAATCAGTCACCTTGCAAAAATCAAGGTGGTATGGTTGTAGTTGAGGGCAACGGCTCACGTCCTTCACATCATGGTGACGGATACAAGGAATCGGAAACTATATACACGCTGAATTGCACGGAAAACCATGCAGTTTCCTACGGCATCGGCAGACCTGCCATGAATCAGGGTTACAACGCACGATTCAGTTTTCAGGTGGAAGAAGAAAAATCTCCGACACTTGTTGCGTCGGGGGCTGGCGGAATTGCTCATCCGAAATACTCCACAAGTAAGAATTCTCATCATACTGTTGCTGAAAAGGAAAAAGCAAATACACTTGTGGCATCAGATTACAAAGATCCGCCTGTTGTCAACGACAGCACTCCTGAAACTGAATACATCGTAAGACGGCTAACACCGCAGGAATGTGCGTTACTGCAAGGTATGCCGACTTGGTGGTGCGATGACCTCGGAACAGAAAATCCAACCGATGCACAGATTGACTGGTGGCAGAATGTTTTTGAAACATACAACAAAGCTGTTGGTAAGACTTGCAAATCGAAATCCCATAAGCAGATTGAAAAATGGCTGAAAAATCCGTACTCCGATAGTGCAGCATATAAAATGTGGGGAAATGGTATCGCATCAAGCAACGCTTTGTTTGTGCTGTCAGGAATCTCCTACTACGCAAAAAATAACTAAATATTGTGTTTACTACACCATTCAAAGCAATATGTAGTATTAAACTTTGTCATATCCCACACTTGATATCTGTGCCATTTTGAGTTATCATGTGTACTACCGAAAAGGAGGTCAAACACATGATGATTGAATTACATCTTACAGGAAACGAACGCAAGAAACTGGCAAAGGCGGTCAGCGATATTATCGGAGCGCCTGCCGAATATCAATATATGCCGACCTGTGCGTATAAAATCGGCAGAGATTACACGATTACAAAGGAAGGCAATCTTGAAATCAGTGATTCAGCTGACAGAAAAGAGATTGATATGCTGATTGGCGAACTTTCAGACAAAGGTTATGATGTTCCGCTTGATGAAGAAGAAAACGGTCTGACGGTAGAGATGCCTTTGGAACTGATTGATGAATCAACGCTTGACAGGCTTAGAAAAATCGTAGAAAACAAGGGTGAACTTTTCAAGGCAGCATTCAAAACAGATAACCTTGAAATCGTCGCTGAAGCAGACAAGATTTGCTTTCCTTGGTTTACCATTGAAAATGATGATGACGCCGATGCCTACTGCACTTTCATTTCCATGCTCTGCGAATTTGCAAAGAATCAGAAGCGTATCAACAACAAGCCTGAAACCACTGATAATCCCAAATACACAATGCGTTGTTATCTCCTTCGATTGGGTATGATCGGTGCAGAGTATAAGGCGATAAGAAAGGCACTGCTCAGAAATCTTTCAGGCAGTTCAGCTTTCAGAAAGGTGGGTAATTCAAATGAAGTTTCCGAATAAAGCATATCTTGAAAATCTCAGAAAACAGTATCCTATCGGAACGAAGATACAGCTGATTTCTATGCGTGATGAAAAGTATCCCATTCTTCCGGGAACAATCGGTGAGGTCACTCATATCGATGACATGGGTTCCTTACACATGAAATGGCAGAACGGCTCTTCCCTTGCCCTGATTCCTGAAGTGGATTCTTTCAAGGTTATGGCAGCCGAAAAATAAGGCAGAACCTATTCCATCGTACTGTATTTTACCATAGAAAATCAAGTAAAGCAAGACTGTATATTACACAATCATCTGGCGGATATACAGTCTCTTTTTCTGTACATTTAGCCGCTTGATATACCCTCCGTAATGCGGTAATATGTGATACAACGAAAGGGCGGAAAGCCCGAAATTACGGAGGGAAACATCATGAATGCTAAAACAGAAAGACAGATTGAAAACCTGAAAAATCAGACCATCGGGGTTGAAATCGAGATGAACCACATTACAAGAGAGCGAGCTGCAAAGCTTGCCGCAGACTTCTTTGGAACAGGCAGATACGAATTCACAGCAAGCCGAAACGGATATAGCACCTGGTCAGCTTGGGATGCACAGGGCAGAGAATGGAAATTTCAAAAGGACGTCAGCATTGCAGGATGCGACGCTGAAAAGTGCGAACTGGTTACACCGATTCTTCACTACAGCGACATTGAAACCTTGCAGGAGCTTGTGAGAAGACTCCGCAAGGCAGGAGCCGTAAGCCACGCAGGGGTTGGGGCAGGAGTTCACATTCACATCGGAGCAAACGGACACACACCACAGAGCCTGAGAAACCTTGCAAACATCATGGCAAGCCACGAAAGACTGATTGCAGATGCTTTGAAAATTGACCAGGGCAGAATGAACAGATATTGCAGAACGGTAAACCCAAGATTCATTGAAGAACTGAACAAAATGAAACCCACCACAATGGCACAGTTTGCAGATATCTGGTACACAGCAAACGGTGCGAATTATGGCAGAAATCAACATTACAATGATAGCAGATACCATATGCTAAACTTCCATGCAACCTTTACAAAAAGCACAATCGAATTTCGACTTTTCCAGTTTGACAAGCCTACAGCAGAAAAGAAAAACGGTCTTCACGCAGGGCAATTGAAAAGCTACATTCAGCTTTGCCTGGCACTTTCCGAAATGGCAAAGGAACTGAAAACAGCAAGTCCAAAGCCACAGCAAACGGAAAATCCAAAATTCGCAATGCGAACATGGCTGATTCGATTGGGACTGGTTGGTGAAGAGTTCTCTACAGCGAGAAGTTTTCTTACCAAGAACCTTGACGGAGATGTGGCTTTCAGATACGGCAGAGCCTGAAAAGGCTCGCCCTCAAGGGCAACGGGTGGCAACACCGCCGCCCACGTTGCTTTTGTGGGATAGTTTTCCCAGCCTCAAGAAAAGTTTCACACAAGCCCACACAGCCCCTGATTTCGCAAAGTGTAATCTGAACAAATACCACACAAGAAAAGGCACAGATATTTTGTAGATTTAGCGGGTTGCATTCACTCCGAAAAAGAGTTAATATGTGACTACCGCAAAGCGGAATCTACAAAAAGGAGATTTGCAATGAAAAGATATTACCTTGCTTATGGCTCAAACCTCAATGTCCGTCA
The DNA here is from genome assembly GCA_964616595.1 of uncultured Alistipes sp. Lineage (GTDB taxonomy): Bacteria > Bacillota > Clostridia > Oscillospirales > Ruminococcaceae > Ruminococcus. The sequence continues at coordinate 9,343 of CAZTUV010000042.1, read as the reverse complement.
GATGAAGTACAGATGCCCCACAGCAAAAATCGTGGGAACTGCCATCATCAAAGATTATGAACTGCTTTACAAAGGTAGCAAAACAGGCTCTTACCTCACTATTGAAAAAAAGAAAGGTTCGCTTGTTCCGGTTGCAGTCTGGGAAGTGACAGAATCCGATGAACGCAGTCTTGATATTTACGAAGGCTATCCAAGTTTCTACTACAAGAAAAATATGAAAATCAGACTTTCCGAAACCGGAAAAATGATTGATGCTTTTGTGTATATCATGCATGAAGAACGCAGGCTTGGGATTCCAACTTCTGCATATGTCAGCACCTGCAAATTCGGATACACCATTTTCGGATTTGATTTCAAGTACCTTGATGAAGCCTATGAAAAAAGCCGAAAGGAGCTGCCCATTATGAAAACTGAAACTGCAACAGAAAGAACCTGCCCGAAATGCGGATGTGTTTATACTGAAGTTCCTGCACTTTCCAGAACTGATAATGAAACGCTGATTTGCCCTGACTGCGGAATCCGTGAGGCTCTTGAAGCCTTGGGAATCTCCCTTGAAGAACAGGAAAAAATCATCAGCATTATTCACCGTAACACAGCAGAATAATCAAACACAAGCCGACACGTTTGGCTGTGTGGCAATTCAGGGATTTCCTCCGTAAAGTTTTCCCCATTGCAATGAAGCCCCACACGAGCCGACAGGGCGGCTTTGTGTTGCTGTCATATTCTACACAATAATCTCCTCTGATTTCAGCGTTATGTTTGTTACATTTATTATCGCAGATACCGTTGACTATATTCCTGAAATGCGGTAATATACAACACAACGGAACGGAAAACCGACCGAAAACCACGAAATTTGGAGGAAAACACCATGAACGAACAGATTAAAAACTACTTTGAAAACCTCAGAATAAATTCTGAGAACGATGCAACCAAGCTGAGCCGGGGAACACTTGAAGCCTACTGGACTTACGAATTCAACCTCAACCACAACAGCAGCGAATTTGAATGCAACGAGCTTCCCTGGACAACAGACATGAGCAACTTTGTTAAGACAATGCGAGAGGCGGGAGTTGAAACAATTGCGATTACAGAAACAAGCACGGCACTTCTTGAGTATCTGCACAAACTTGCCACACAGGGCTGCAGCATTGAAGGACTTTGCATGATAACCAGACCGGACATCTGGGGCAATGCAAAGGAATACCCTGCAATTCGCATCAGACTGAACTAAAAACCAAAGAGCCAAGGGGCAGAACAAACTGCCCCGCATACGGCTCAGAAAGGAAAACCATATGAAAGTACTTATCGTTGAACCAAGAAAACATCCAAGAGAAGCTGAAATTGACGGCAGTCTGGAATCCATGCAGAAAACGGTCGGCGGGTATCTGCAAGCGATATACCCTTTTGAAGATGAAATTGCCCTTGTTTGTGATGATGAATCAAAGTTGAAATCCGATACGGAGTGGAACAGAATGCTTCCTGAAACAGGTGACATCATCAAAGGCACATTTTTCATCGCAGGTCTTGGAGCAGAAGATTTCACAGACCTTTCTCCTGAACTTATGGAAAAATACAGACAGCGATTTTGGAACATTGAACTTTTCATTTCCACACCAAACGGTCTGATGCCGATTGTAATCAGGGACTGACAGCCCGCACGTTCGCCTGTAACGGCAAGTAAAACCGATTCCGAATACCTTTCCGATTTGAAAAGCAACGCCACAAACGCAAACGTGGCGGCTGCTTTTTTGCTGTCATAATTTACACAATACAGGGGCGGTTTTCAGACTGTATATTCTGGCAGTTTAGCGGGTTGCTATGTGTCCAAAGGTATGGTAATATACAGTTACCGAAAGGGAAAACAATCAAAAAAACCACGAAATACGGCGGAAAATACAATGGTATCATACGGAATCGCAAAGGCAAGGGCAATGGCAAACAGAGCAGATTGGAACGAAAGAACAGAAATCACAAAGGCGGTCATCACTTGGTTTGATGAGAATTACGAATACGACCTTGAAATTGAAAATGAGGACAGAATGGACGACGAAGAGTTCACAGCATGGGTTGAGAAAAACGCAGAAGGCCTTGCAAAGGCGGATGCTGAAGAAAACGAAACGATTTTTGAGGGCATTGACAGAATCGACTTCAAGGAGGACTACATTGATGACGATGCCCTTTTCGATGAGGAATACGAAAATGCCTGCGAATTTGAATGGGAATTCATGACGGGAAGATAAACTTCCCTTTAAAACCCACAAACCACAGCCTTGGAAACAAGGCTGTGTGGCTCGTACCGAAGAAATATAGTACACAAAATAGTCCTGCGATGTTTGTGCAGTATATTTCTCCGTTATGACTTGCTATACTTGAATTTGTATGGTAATATGGTTACAATGGGAATGGAATCTCGATTACAAAACTGTCCCATGAGGGCATTAAAATAAATGATGCAGACTTGCTTTTGGCAGGTCTTTTTTGTTTGGAGGTGAGAACAATGGCAAGATTTAAACCAACACGCTTTATGGAGAAAGATTCAAAATATGATAAAAAATCGGCGGACTATGCCGTCTCTTTTATTGAGTGCCTCAGCCACACCAAAGGCACATGAGCAGGAAAGAAATTTGAATTGCTGGACTGGCAGGAACAAATTATCCGTGATCTGTTCGGAATCTTGAAACCGAATGGCTATCGTCAATTCAACACGGCGTACATTGAAATTCCCAAGAAAAATGGCAAATCAGAGCTTGCTGCTGCGGTTGCTCTGCTGCTCACCTGCGGTGACGGTGAAGAACGTGCGGAAGTTTACGGCTGTGCTGCCGACCGCCAACAGGCTGCCATTGTTTTTGATGTAGCAGCGGATATGGTGCGAATGTGCCCTGCCCTTTCCAAGCGAGTGAAGATCCTGACCTCACAAAAGCGTATCGTGTACATCCCGACCAACAGCTTCTATCAGGTACTATCCGCAGAAGCCTATTCCAAGCACGGTTTCAACATTCACGGGGTTGTGTTCGATGAACTGCATACGCAGCCGAACAGAAAGCTGTTCGATGTTATGACCAAAGGTTCTGGTGATGCCAGAATGCAGCCTTTGTATTTTCTCATCACCACAGCCGGAACGGACACTAACAGCATCTGCTATGAGGTACATCAAAAGGCAAAGGACATTCTGGAAGGCAGAAAACACGATCCGACTTTCTATCCGGTTATCTATGGTGCAGATGAATCCGAGGACTGGACTGACCCCAAGGTGTGGAAAAAAGCAAATCCATCCCTCGACAAGACAATCGGTATAGATAAAGTTGTAGCTGCATGTAACTCTGCAAAGGAAACACCGGGCGAGGAAAATGCGTTTCGGCAACTGCGTTTGAATCAATGGGTAAAACAGGCAGTGCGTTGGATGCCGATGGAAAAATGGGACAAATGCAAGGTTACTTTTGATGAAGAGATGCTTGCTGGGCATATCTGCTATGGTGGACTTGACCTTTCCTCTACAACGGATATTACAGCTTTTGTCTTGGTATTTCCTCCAACAGATGATGACGAGCATTATTACATTTTGCCTTACTTCTGGCTGCCGGAGGAAACTTTGCCTTTGCGTGTCCGAAGAGACCACGTTCCATATGATGTATGGGAACGGCAAGGCTATCTGAAAACCACTGAGGGCAATGTGGTTCACTACGGTTTTATCGAAAATTTCATTGATGAACTGGGGCAGAAGTTTCACATCAAAGAGATTGCATTTGACCGTTGGGGAGCAGTACAAATGTCGCAGAATCTGGAGGGACTTGGCTTCACGATGGTTCAGTTCGGACAGGGCTACAAAGATATGTCACCGCCGACCAAAGAACTGATGAAGCTTACTCTGGAACAGACGCTTGCCCACAACGGGCATCCTGTCCTTCGCTGGATGATGGATAATATTTTTATTCGCCGTGACCCTGCCGGAAATATCAAGCCGGACAAAGAAAAATCCACAGAGAAGATTGACGGTGCGGTTGCCATGCTTATGGCTCTTGACCGTGCAATTCGCTGTGGATGTGTTTCTGATGAGTCGGTTTATGATTTGAGGGAGATGCTTGTTTTGTAATTAAAATATTATGAATCTGATGTAGTTTGATTTTTTATTTGCTCAACAAAATGTGTTATGATAGATAAATTAAATTGTTTGTGCATCAGATATTCGTCATCCGTTAGATTATCAGGAACTGTTTTATCTAAATCCTGCAAATAGACAACAAACCTTCTTGTAAAGTCGCCAAAAAGATCAATTGCACCATCATAATAAAACTTACCCTTTGAATCGATGTCCTTTCTTGGATCGAGGATAAGTACATTAACAGTATTTTCTAAAAACCATACATTGACATTTGAATAGTTTTTCCAAGCATTTATTCCTGAAATTGGTGTGCAAAGCAATATGGCATCTACGTTCTCGTAATTTGATTTTAGATAGCTTGAATTGGTAAAAACGCCCGTATCTCCGAGTATATATGTATACCATTCGTCAGCATCATGTGTAGTTTCCAATGCAATTGCTAATATGTTAAAGAATGCTTCACCATAAGGAAATTTCTTTTGAGCGTGTTCCAAAAAGTCTTTTAATTTGTTATCCAGTCTGGATAGTTCTTCAACGCCTTCATAATCTGTATCATCAAGGTTTATCATTCCAGAAAGTTCTTCAATAACTGCTTGTCTATCTGGAATTCTTTCAGCAGCAAAAAACTTTAGCGAATTGCTGTTTTCTTGCGCTATTCTTTTGCTATAGTTTGGAGTTTTGACTTCAATATTTACAACAACGCCTTTATGTTCAAATGAGCATTCTGGATTATAATTTCCGTTATATTTAGGTTCATATTTAAAACCAGTATTAAACTTTCTCAAAATATAATATAAGACCATTAACTCACAGTTACATTGAAGGTATACTTGAACATCGTTTATCGAATACGCTGTTGCTATTTTATTGTAAATATTATCCTGCTCTTTTTCAGAAAGATTAGCTTCAAAAGTTTTAATCATGGCAATAAAGTCAGAATAAAAACGACTCCCATTTTTATATGCTACAGTAAGTGGGAAAATAGAATCATTATTTTGTATAAAATCTTCGATTCTCTGAACCAACATCGTAAGCAACCTCTTTTCTCTAAATATAGTTATATAGCTGACATCCTCCGCTTTTCTATATTATAACATACGCCCAGAGAAAAAGTCAACCGAAAGGAGCTGATGAATATGGGGATTTTCAGTGGACTCTTCAAGTCCAGAGATAAGCCACAAAATAGTTATGACAGCCCGTCATACACATACTTTTTCGGCAGAAGCAATGCTGGAAAAAGAGTCACCGACAGAACAGCCCTACAGCATATTGCGGTTTATGCCTGCGTGCGTGTGCTGTCGGAAGCAATTGCACAGCTGCCACTTCATGTATACAAATACAACGATAAGGGAAAAGAGCGAGTGCCACAGCACCCGCTTTACTTTTTACTCCACGATCAGCCAAATCCAGAAATGACTTCTTTTGTTTTCCGAGAAACCTTGATGTCCCATCTGCTGATTTACGGCAATGCGTATGCACAGATTATCCGAAACGGCAGAGGTGATGTTTTGGGACTGTATCCTCTGATGCCTGATAAAATGAAGGTTGACCGTGATGATAAAAACCGCCTGATATACATTTACAGCCGTTACGATGAAGCAAATCCGAATCTGAAAGAACAGGGCGACATCGTTCTTTATGCCGATGAAGTTCTGCATATTCCCGGACTTGGCTTTGATGGAGTGCGCCCAGATAGGGCATAGTGAGAAGTAGAAAGATGGTACTACCATGCAAGACAACGCATGAAATGACCTGTTTTATCGGAAGATGAAAATCGACCGGGAGTATAGCATAACAGGAAAGCGGTAAGTTGATTAAAGATAATTTATCACGACTGAACTGCAACATTAAGTGAATATGAGGATAAACCTGTGTTTGGTTAAGGCAAGTTTCAAGTTTCGGTTAATCCACGACAAGGGAAAGTATCTGACACCCTTGACATGAGTATGAATGGATAAAGCCGTCGTTCATTTAGTTGTCGATAAACTCATGTAACCCGCAGGAGAACCTGTGGTAAAGAAACGAAAGCATATCCGACAATTCACATACCAACTCATTATGTTAACTGGGGATTGCCTAAAACGGAACGCCAAATGGCTATGTGTAATGCCGAAAGGTGATAAATTCTAAGTGTAAAAAGCAAGGAAGATGACACTGAATATCCGTCAAGGCAACGGAGCGTTCGTAGTAGTCCGAGAGAGTTAATGACTCTCACATGGCGAAGGAACGCAGTTGTTATGTACTAAAATGAAAAGAAGTTAGGGAGGAATACCTCAATGACACCAACGATTGAAATTTTAGAAAGAGTAAACAGAAACTCACAAAAGAACAAGGATGAAGTGTTTACAAGATTATACAGATATATGCTTCGTCCGGATATTTACTATGTCGCCTACAGAAATCTATATGCCAATAGTGGAGCGTCAACAAGAGGCGTGAACAATGACACGGCGGACGGCTTCGGTGAAAAAAAGATAATGAAAATTATCAATATGTTGCAAACCGAAAGCTATGAGCCGAGTCCGTCAAGACGTACGTATGTGAATAAAGCAAACGGGAAAAAGCGTCCATTAGGCATACCTACCTTTACCGATAAACTTGTACAGGAAGTTTTGAGAATGATTCTGCAAGCAGTTTATGAGCCTGTTTTTCTGGACTGTTCTCACGGTTTCAGACCGAACAGAAGCTGTCACACCGCTTTGAAATCTATAACAAAAGGCTTCAATGGCATACGTTGGTTTGTAGAGGGAGATATAAAGGGCTGTTTTGATAATATCAATCATGTAAAATTGATTGATATTATCAGCAGAAAAATCAAGGATGCAAGGTTGATTAAACTGATATGGAAGTTTCTGAAAGCAGGATATATGGAAGATTGGAAGTATAACGCGACTTACAGCGGAACGCCACAGGGCGGAATTGTTTCACCGATATTTGCCAATATATATCTGCATGAGCTTGATAAGTTTGTTACCGAACTTGCGAATGAGTTCAACTGCAAGGGAAAGAATTACGCAAGCAAAGAATATGAAGCAGTCAGACACCAGATGAGAAAGTTAAATCCGCTGATTGAACAAGCGGAGGGCGAGGAAAGAGAACTGCTGATAAAGCAGAAAAAAGCAATTCGTTCAAGATTGTTGCAAATCCCCTATAAAGCACAGATTGATAAAAAAATTAAATATGTGCGATATGCTGATGATTTTCTCATCGGAGTAAACGGCAGTAAAGAGGACTGCCAGGCAATAAAGCAAAGACTGTCAGAGTTTATTTGTAATGAACTCAAAATGGAACTTTCGGAAGAAAAAACCTTGATTACACACAGCAGCAACTATGCAAGATTTTTAGGCTATGATGTGAGAGTACGACGGAATAATGACGTTCGCAAAGCAGGAAATACAACACAACGAACGTTAAGTCAAACGGCAGAGTTAACTATTCCACTGAGTGATAAGATTATGAGATTCTTATTTGATAAGAAAGTAATCAATCAAGGTAAGAATGGAAAAATCAAGCCTTGGACACGTCTGGCTCTTACAAGATGCAGTGACCTTGAAATTGTCACAGCTTACAACGCAGAATTAAGAGGAATATGCAACTATTACTCATTGGCAAGCAATTTTGGAAAATTGAACTATTTTGCGTATCTGATGGAATATAGCTGCCTGAAAACCCTTGCTTGTAAGCACAAGACAACAATTGCAAAAATCATAAGGAGAAATAAGGACGGAAAAGGAAAGTGGCGTATCGCCTATAAAAACAAAAAAGGCGACTGCTATTGCTATTTTGCTAATTTTAGTGAATGTAAAGAATCAAGGTTTTCAACAGATGCCATTGATACAACAGCAATGAAACACACAAGAACCAAAACCGTCTTTGAACAAAGGTTAGCTGCGAAAGTTTGTGAATTATGTGGATGCACCGATGCGGAACACTATGATATTCATCATGTCCACAAAGTAAAAGACCTGAAAGGGAAAGAATTTTGGGAACAGGTGATGATTGCCAAAAGGCGAAAAACAATAGTTGTTTGCGAGGAGTGCCATAAAAAAATCCACAGCAAAAGGGTTTCTAATACCAAATAACAATGGAAAGCCGTGTACATCGAGAGGTGTAAGCACGGTTTGGGGAGAGGGATAAGTAAACCTACAATAGAAATATTGCAAGGCGACTTTTCCCTACTCTACCTGGTTGGATATTCGCCGATTGCACTTGCAAAAAATGCAATCGGCATTTCTATTGCCTGCGAGGAATATGGAGCATCGTTTTTCGGAAATGGTGCAAGTCCGTCAGGTGTTTTGGAACACCCCGGAGTGATCAAAAATCCGGAACGTGTGCGTGATGCCTGGCAGAGGGCTTACGGCGGAAGAAACGCCCACAAGGTCGCAGTTTTAGAGGAGGGCATGAAATTCACACCCATTGCAATTCCAAATAATGAAGCACAGTTTCTGGAAACCAGAAAGTTTCAGATTGAGGAAATTGCAAGAATGTACCGTGTACCGCTTCATATGATTGGCGACCTTGACCATGCAACATTCAGTAACGTAGAGCATTTATCCCTTGATTTCGTGAAATACAGCCTTGACCCCTGGATCGTTCGATGGGAGCAGTCTTTGCAGAAAGCACTTCTTTCTGATTCTGAAAAGGGGCAGTATTTCGTGAAGTTCAATGTAGACGGACTTCTGCGTGGCGATTATGCTTCCAGAATGCAGGGCTATGCTACCGCAAGACAGAACGGTTGGATGTCGGCGAATGACATCCGAGAACTTGAAGATATGAATATGATTTCTGAAGAGGAAGGCGGAAATCTTTATTTGTGTAATGGTTCGTTTACAAAATTAATTGAAGCAGGAAAATTTGCAGAAAAAATAAAGGAGGAAACCGATAATGGATAAGTTCTGGAATTTTATCAAAAATGAAGAGACATCAGAAACAGAGCTGTATTTTGAGGGACCTATCTCAAGCAGCACATGGTATGGTGATGAACTGACCCCCACCTTATTTAAAGACGAACTGAACAAACATCCGGGCAACCTTACCGTTTGGATCTCGAGTCCGGGTGGAGATGTGTTCGCCGCAAGTCAGATTTATACTATGCTGAAAAATCATAAAGGCAGGATTACCGTTAAAATTGACAGCCTTGCAGCATCGGCGGCATCTGTCGTAGCAATGGCAGGTGATACAACGTGGATTTCACCAACAGGAATGCTGATGGTTCATAATCCTGCCACCATTGCAATGGGA
>CAZTUV010000041.1:0-13326 GCA_964616595.1 uncultured Alistipes sp. | reverse complement strand
ATATAATACTATAAAATTATTATGTGAAAGGAAATAACTATGACTGATTTCAATAAATTTGCAGAATATATAATCAATAATGGAAGTACTGTTGATTCATATACAGCAGTTGACAACGAAAATAATATTGTATATGCTTTTGAAGTGAATTTTAAAGAAACAATTTTTCTGATTATTTTTGACAATCAAAATAATTGCACAGGAATCTTGAAAAAATAAAGTTTTCTTAATGAGTTTGATAGTATCAGACTCATTTTTTATTCTATATAAAAATATACACCTCCAAAAGCATTTAACTTTTGGGGTGCATATCAAATAGAACAAAAAGTTCCTGATAAAATAAATATTTATTCTGCTGATTTTATTCCATTAAGAATATCCTGATTCCATGAAAGATTACTGCGGTTTAATATTCCAAAGCTTGATTCACCGGCAGATTTACCATTATCCCATATAAAGCACTTTATTCCATTATTTTTAGCTGAAGAAAGATAATAATTATAGTATTCAGAACGTGTTGCATCATCTGAAGCGTTTACACAGCCAAATTCACCTATGATAACTGGTATACCTTTATCAATGAATTTTTCCTTAAGTTCTGTAAACTTATTATCAAGTTCAGATTTTCCTTCATCAGTAAAAGATATTTCAATACCTTCAGAGAACTTCCAAGGTGCATAATAGTGTACTGAAACTATAATATTATTATCATCTGGTACAATAATATCATCAATTGCAACAGTTTCAGCAGATGCCGCATAGGAAGTTATAATAAGTGTTCTTTCAGAATTATTCCCTCCGGAGGAACGTACTGTATTAACAAAATCCTGTTCATATTTATTTATAACAGTTCTTTCTTCAGAAGTACCACCCAGCCATTCATTTTCGCTGTCAATAGTACGTGGTTCATTCATACCCTCGAATAAAAGTCTGTCATCGTAATCCTTGAAACGTTCTGAAATCTGTTCCCATATAGCACACAGTTTCTGACTATCCTGAGAATACTCACTTTCAGTAGGATTAAACCATATATAGTCATCATGATGCATATTCAGAATAACAAACATATCATTATCATATGCATAATCAACAACTTCCTGTACACGGTCAAGCCATTCTGTCTGAATAATATTTCCGTCCATATGTTCGTCCCATGTTACTGGAATTCTTATGGCATTAAATCCAGCATTTTTAACACTCATTATAATTTCTTCAGTAATTTTAATATTTCCCCATGAAGTCTCCGTAGAAACCTTCTCATGATTACTATCATAACAATCCAAGGAATTACCAAGACACCAACCAACATTTATAGCATCGACGATTTCGGCAGCACTTCTAAAACCGACATTTTCAGATACCACTGGGTCGTCATCATCAAGACTTGACTTTTCAGTTGAAGTAATATTATTTCCCAAGCTATAACGCACTTGTATGGAATCAATAGTAATTTCAGATTGTTCACTCCACCAGTATCCAAATGTTATTTCGCCATTATCTGCAAATATACTTTTAACTTTTTGTGGCACAAACCATGTTAACGAAAGATTTGAACCATCTGTAAAAACTGCTACATCTGATGACTGATATTTATCACTGGAAGATTTATAGCCAAAAGCCCCTGTAAACTTTCCAAGACTGCCAGAAGAACTAATATTAAAAGTTATTGTCTGAGGTATGGTGTTTTCCGGAAGGAAATCATCAGTTTTTATTTTAGCAATATTTTCCGAATCATTAAAATTCAGATTTTGTCCTATATCTTTTGAAACCGTTCCGTCAATAGGCAAATCCCTTTTACGTGTATAAGTGCATACAACGTTTTCGACTTTAATACTTGATGAATTGCCCCACCAATAACCAAAAAGCACATCTCCGCCTGCTGACACGGCCTGACTTACATCTGACGGAATATCCCATTTTATTTCTCCATATGTTCCTTCAGTTGAGGCGGTAAAATCAGGTGATTGATACCAACCCTTATCTTCCGAAGGATAATCTTCATTAACAGATATTCCGCAACCGCCTTTAAATTCTCCTATATTAAGACCATCATCAGAATATACAATAAAAGTAAATGATGATATAACATCTCCGTCTTCAATAAATTCAGAAAGAGGAATTTTTATAGTATTTTCGCCATCTTTCTTGGTAATTACTTTGTTAACTGTATATTGCGAACCCATTTCAGACGAAACAGTTTCTGTTGGACTTATGTGTAAAGTTGTTGGTTCTTCTGTAATTTCATCAGTTGTTTCTTCTATAATGGTTTCCTGTTCTGTTTCATTTTCAATTACCTTTGATGTGTGTGCATTTGTATTGAAAGTTGACTGTACATAATCGCTGGAACTACTTTTTTTACTGTCACAAGCCGTGAAAGTTACTGCCATGACCATTGATGTCATAAACGTCATTAATCTGTTTTTCATAACAAACTAAAATCCTTTCTATTTTTACTTTCTGATTAAATATTCAAATATATCAGGAAATTCATACAACAACATTATAGCACAACTTATCATTTTTTGCAACCTCAATGTAATTTTTTTAGATTAAATAATATTTTTATCATACTATATTGTTAAGTTCATCTATAAATTCTTTGTACATATATAGAGAACCTAATGCAATTAATGGCAGTTTTTTTTCTTTTGCATAAGAATATGCAGATTTTACACCATCTTTTAATACGGGAAAAGCCTTTGCCTTAATATCTTTTTCCAAAAAAGTTTCAGCAAGAACCTGACTGTCCAGAGAACGAGGATTATCCGGCGTTACGGTGAAAGCACAATCAATATATTTTCCAAGAATGTCGGCATATAAATTGTATTCTTTATCAGCCATAACTCCTATAAGCATTACAACCGGACTGTCAAAATACTTTTCAATACTTTCAGCTGTACGATTTATTCCGTCCGGATTATGAGAACCGTCAAATATAACAACCGGATTATTTCTAAGCATTTCAAAACGTCCGTGCCATTTAGCATTTTTAAAACCATCAATTATTGCCTCATCTGGAATAATAACTCCTTGATTTCTAAGAATCTCAATACAATTAAGAACGTTAAAGGCATTGTTTATCTGATAAGTTCCAAGGAGTGAAAGATTTATTTTATTATTTTTATATAAAAATTCTGTTCCTGACAAAGCAAAAGTAGGTTCTGCATTGTAAGGTTCAATCCGGAATAATTCAGCAGATTTTCTTTTTGCAGTTTGTATAATTATATCGGGGATTTTTTCATCTCCAAAAAACACGGGGCAATTTTCCTTGATTATCCCAGCCTTATGTAAAGCTATTTCTTCAATAGTGTTTCCTAAAAATGAACAGTGGTCTTTACGAACATTAGTTATTACAGATAAAAGTGGTGATTCTATAACATTAGTTGAATCAAGGTCACCGCCCATTCCGCACTCTACTATAACTATATCGCAATTTTTCTGAAAAAACAGTTCAAATGCCATAGCTGTAAGGACTTCAAATTCTGTGGGGTTGTCGTCCATTGATTCACAGACAGGATATACGATATCCATTATTTCCGCAAAATCTTCTCTGGAGATTTCCTTGCAGTTTATACGGAAACTATCTGTAACTTCAGTTATAGCAGGAGATGAAAAACTACCGACTTTATAACCGGAACTTTTAAGCACTGATGAAAGCATCGCACTGAATGAACCTTTACCATTTGTTCCGGTAACATGAATTGTTTTTATTTTATTCTGAGGATTATCCAGTTTCATCATTATTTCGGATATTCTTTCCAGTCCCAGACGACTGCCACGTCCGGAAGCAATTTTAATATATTTCAGAGAATCTTCATATGTCATTTTTTGCACATTCTTTCCACTTGTGCTGAAAAAGCCTTATTTTTCAACAAAAGATAAATAATATATGTTTCAGCTAATCCTGTAACAATATAAATGGGTATTCTTATTGCAAGAACCTCCAGAGGTGTATGATAGTAAATATACATTCCGACTGACTTTATCAACATTGAACCGATAATATGTGCCGGAATTATTGATAATGCTATTAATGGAAAATTATGTTTTTTCTTAAAAATATAATTTGAAAGAAGTCCTGACATAAATCCTATGGCAAACGCTCCGATTGTTATGAAATAATTTATTGCATAACCTGCCATTATGCAACCAATCAAATCTGCACCTGCTCCAACAATTCCTCCTATTACAGGGCCAAAGAATATTCCTGCCATAAGTATAGGAAGATTTTCAAAGCTTATTCTTATACTTGTTCCAATATTGAATGAAAGAAACTTTCCCAAAACAATGCTCATTGCTATAAGAAGTCCTGACATTACAATCATTTTGCTACCAAAGATAGCTGTGCGTTTAGTTACTGCTGATGTTTTGTTCATAAAAAAATACCTCCTTTTTCCTCACTCATACGACAAAGAAAAGAAGGCAGTAAAAAATTCTTTTTTGATTGTCCTATGAAGCGGGATGCAAAATGTGAACCGCAAATCTAAAAAAGACTTTTCGTCCGGCTGACAACTCCCCGTTCAACCGTCACTTGACGAACACATTTTTACTCTTCAATGATGTCATTATATCACTATGTAATAAAATTGTCAATAGAATAAAAATATTTTACGTTTTACAACAAATATCTTTACTACACGAATATATTTTATTGAAATTCAACATAAGGTTCAGAAGTTTTTATAAAATATTAGGAGTAGACAAAATTATGATTACATGATATAATAAAAAAGCAAAAATTCATGACAATGAAAGGATTCACTTATATGGATATTAAAAAAACTCTATTTGAACTGTCAGAGATTTCCGGAGCGTCCGGAAACGAGATTCCAGCTACTGAAAAAGCTTTAAATATGCTAAAAAAATATTGTCCGGATTCTGAAATTATAAATGGAAATGTTATAGGTCATTTTGGAGAATTTAATGAAAATATTCCATCACTTGTTCTTGACGCACATATTGACCAGATTGGATTTATTGTCACATATATAACAGATGATGGATTCATTAAAGTGGGGAATCTTGGAGGAATAGACAGAAGATTACTTCCTGCCCAACCGGTTATTATTCATGGCAAAAAAGATTTAAAAGGCGTAATATGTTCAATACCACCACATCTTTCAAACAATGAAAAAAAAGTACCGTCTTTTGATGATATAGCAATTGATACAGGGCTTTCCAAGGACGAACTTGAAGGTATAGTTTCACTTGGAGATACAGTTACATTTGATGTGAAATGCAAAGAATTGCTTAATAATCGTGTAACGGGTGGTGCTTTTGATGACAGATGCGGTATAACTGCAATTCTATATGCTCTCGAACTCCTTAAAGATAAGAAAACATCATATAATATAACTGTTATATTTTCAGCACAGGAAGAGTTAGGCGAACGTGGTGCAAAAATAGGAGCATTTGAAATAAACCCTGACATAGCTTTAGCGATTGACGTAAGCTTTGCATATATGCACGGCGAAAATGAAATGAAATGCGGTTACCTTGGCAAGGGTGCTATGATTGGAATATCTCCCTCCTTATCAAGAGAAATTTCAGATTCACTTATAAAAATCGCTAAAAATATGGATATTCCTTATCAGATTGAAGTAATGAATGACCTTACTTCAACAAATGCTGACCAATATTCTGTAAGTCGTACAGGTGCAAAAGCTTGTACTGTATCCATTCCTCTTAGAAATATGCATACTCCTGTTGAAGTTATCGACCTGAATGATATTAAATTTACAGGTGAACTTCTTGCTGAATTTATAAAGGCGTAATTGCTGAATATTAATTTATTCAGTTAATGAAAGGATTTTATTTATGAAAGAATTATTAGAAAAACTTTGTCTTGCAGATAGCATTTCCGGAGACGAATCAGCCGTCCGTGAAATTATTATTGAAAAAATAAAAGATTTTTGTGAATACAGAGTTGACCCACTTGGAAATCTTATATGTTTCTGCAAAGGTAAAAAAACATCGAATAAAAAAATTATGATTTGTGCTCATATGGACGAAGTCGGATTTATAGTAACCGGAATATACCCAGATGGAACACTTGCATTCGATATGGTCGGAGGCGTTGATGCTTCAGTAACAATAGGCAGACAGGTTACAATCGGGAAAAATCATTTAAATGGAATTATCGGTTCAACAGCTGTGCATAACCTCTCAAAAGAACAACGTGAAACATATCCTGATATGAAAAATCTTTGCATAGATATTGGAGCAGATAATAAAGAAGATGCTGAAAAATATGTATCACTTGGTGATTGTGTATATTTCAGTTCAGAATTTATAGAATCCGGCAATCATATAAAATCAAAAGCTATTGATGACCGTGCCGGTTGTGCAATGATGATACGCTTAATTCAGGAACAGCCTGAATATGATACATATTTTGTATTCAATGTTCAGGAAGAAATAGGTTTAAGAGGTTCAAGAGTATCTGCATTTTCTGTACAGCCTGATTTTGCAATAGTTCTTGAAGCTACAACAGCATCAGACATTGATGGGGTTTCCGGAAACAAAAAAGTTTGTTCTCTTGGCAATGGCGGAGTTGTATCTTTTATGGACAGAAGTACTGTTTATGATAAAGAATTATATAAATTAGCATTTGAAATTGCTGATGAAAATAATATCCCCTGCCAGACTAAAACTATGATTGCAGGTGGCAATGACGCCGGAGCAATCCATATTACCAGAAAAGGTATACGTACCATTGCTGTTTCAGTACCATGCAGATATCTTCATTCTGCATCATGTGTCATAAATAATAATGATTTGGAAAATTCATATATTCTGGTTAAAAAGCTTTCTGAAAGGATTAATTCATTATGATAAAGCTGATTGAACAGGAAAGCGAATTTGACCGCAAATTACTTCTAAAGTCGCTATCCGGCAGAAAAATGCTTGCTTATCTCAAAGCTTATGGCGTAGGATATGACTTTTGTAGATTTTATAGGATTTCTGACGAAAAAGGTGTGGGATTTATGTTTATAATAAATTCAACACTTATTGTATGTGCTGATGAAAAACTGAATACAACAGATGAAATAGAACTTTTTATAAATATGAATATGCCATTCAGAGTTGAAGGTTCTCAACACATATTAAAAAATATAAAAGTTCCTTGTTATCAGCAACTTAATCGTACAATATTTGAACTTGTCCCAGATGATAAACCGTTGGAATCCATTGAAGAATTTGTTGACTTCAATCCACATTTACCAGATGTCTATAAAATATTAAGTGAAGGCTTTCCAAATATCTCGGATTTTTCGTTATGGTATACAGATACTTCACATAGATGTCGCCATGGTATCAGTCGTACTTTTACTTACAGAAACTCTACAACAGCATCTGCAATATTTGATATCGGAAACGTTGTCTTAATAGGACAAGTGGCTACTACTGAATCAGCTCGTGGCAGAGGATATGCAAGAGAGTTTCTTAAATGGCTTGCAGTATTCTTTAATGGTACAGGCAAAAAAGCTTATCTTATGGCACTTGATATCAGAGTAAGCTTTTATCGTGAAATAGGATTCCATGAAATCGAACATGAAATAGTTCTTGAACGCATGGATATCGAAAAAGATAGTTTAATGAAAGGAATACTTACAAATGAACAATAAATTAAATGAAATATATAACTTTAACAGCAAACTTCTTTCCCTTGCTGAACAAGCAGAAAAAAACTGTTTGGACGCTTTTGAAAAAATTTCCGAAATCGCCGAATATAACGGTGCTAAAGTTTTAAAGGCTTTTTCAGACAACCATGTAAGTGAACCTTGTTTCTATGGTTCAACAGGCTACGGCTATGGAGATATCGGACGTGATGTTATTGATAAAGTATTCGCACAGGTTCTGGGAACAGAGGACGCTCTTGTAAGATTCAATTTTGTTTCAGGAACACACGCCCTTTCCACTGCTCTTTTCGGAGTATTGAGAACGGGCGACAAAATCGTTTCAATTACCGGAAAGCCTTATGATACCCTTGAGGAAGTTATAGGAATATCCGGAAAAAAAGGTAATGGTTCTCTTATGGACTATGGCATCGAATACGGTCAGGTTGATTTACTGGAAGATGGCATGCCAGACTATTCAAAAATTGAAGAATCGGTTAAAGATGCAAAAGTCGCTTATATTCAGAGGTCAAGAGGATATTCCTTAAGACCTGCATTTACAGTTGATGATATTCAGAAAATGGTCGAATCCGCAAAGAAAAGCAACCCTGATATTATAGTAATGGTCGATAACTGTTATGGAGAATTCGTTGAGGAAAAAGAACCTTCTCATGTTGGTGCAGATATAATAATAGGTTCTCTTATTAAGAATGCCGGCGGTGGAATCGCTCGTACAGGCGGATACATTGCAGGACGTGCAGACCTTATTGAATTATGTTCATATCGTCTTACCTGTGTTGGTATGGGCAAAGAAGTGGGTTGTACTCTGGGTATGAACCGTGAAATTTTATTGGGACTTTTCTTTGCTCCTGACGTTGTTTCAAATGCAATAAAAACTTCAGCTTTTGCAAGCGAACTTTTCTCAATGCTGGGATTTGAATGTTCTCCACGTAAAGATGATAAGCGTGGTGATATAATTACTGCCGTAAAACTTGGAAATGAAGAACTTCTTACGGCGTTCTGTTGTGGTATTCAAAAAGGAGCTCCTATTGATTCGTTTGTCACTCCGGAAGCATGGGATATGCCCGGATATACCGACAAAGTTATCATGGCTGCCGGTGCTTTCACTAACGGTGCATCTATTGAACTCTCCGCTGACGCTCCTATCCGTGAACCTTTCGCTGTATGGATGCAGGGTGGTATTACTTATACAAGTGCTAAACTTGGTGTTATGCTCGCCGTTCAGGAAATGATTGACAAGGGACTTGTTTCATTGTAATAATAATTGCCTATTTACTACAAACAGGTAATAAATTGATTACAATTCAAATACAATTTCCGAAAATCCAATAATATCAGCCATTCAGCAGTTGACATTTTTCTGAAATCCTGTTAAAATATATGTTGAAATAATGTTACTATATTAAAAGGAGGAACAGCTTTGGGAGAACGTAAAATATGTTACAAATGTATGAAAAAATATGAAAACGTGCTTTCAATATGTCCTGAGTGTGGATACACCGAAAATACTCCATCAAATCCTATGTATATATCCCCAGGAACTATACTTCATGATAGATATATTGTCGGTGTATTGCTTGAATATAATGGCGAAGGAGCTTCATATATTGCTCATGATGCATCAACTGAATGTACTGTTATGATAAGAGAATATATGCCTATAAATCTCTGTACCCGTTCTGATGAAGATTCAACTATTATAGTCAATTCCAACAGTCTCGCAAAATACAAAGCATTTATGGCTGAATTTACTGCACTCAACAAATCTCTTGCACGTCTGCGTAATAATTCAAATATAAACCCCATGCTTGATATGTTTACCGAAAATAACACAACATATGCTGTATTTGAACACATTGACGGTGTTAAAATGCTTGATTATCTTAAAGATAATGCTGGTGAATTAAGCTGGGAACAAATTTCAAAATTATTCCCGCCACTATTTACAACCCTTGGAATACTACATAATTCTGGAATTATACACCGTGCAATTTGTCCCGATACTGTGTATATCACTAATAAAGGCGAACTTAAATTGACAGGATTTTGTGTCGCAGCAGTTCGTACAGCTGATGCGGGACTTGAATATGAATTATTTAAAGGCTATGCCGCTCCGGAACAATATTCTTCAAGCAGCAACAGCCGTCAGGGTTCATGGACGGATATATACGGAGTATGTGCATTAATGTATCGTGCATTAACCGGTTGTATGCCGGTTGATTCTATGCGTAGACTCAAAGACGACGAACTTTGCGAACCTTATATGCTGAGTGCTAAGATTCCACGCCATGTTTCAAAAGCTATAATGAAAGGCATGAATCTGTCCGGTTGCGACCGCATACAAACTATCACTGAACTTGTTACAGAACTATTCAATCAACCTGCACCTAAGGTTATTGAAAATACCACAACTATAAACAGAACAAATTATGAAAATAATACATATCAGCAACCTTACACAAGAACTCAATATGCACCTCAACAAGAAGTTTATCCCGAAAATAACTATAATTCAAAAAATAACGAAAATTATAGATACGAAACTGTTGACCGTCTGAAAGTACCAGTAATTATAGGAATATTGCTCATTGCTATACTTATGATAATAGCTGTTTTTATAATAAATATGATTACTGATACACAAAATAAACGTCAAAATAATTCGGCTAACCGTTATAATAGTTCAGTTTCCGCATCTGATAACGTCGTTTCCGGAGACGAACCAGAACAGGAAACAACAAATGCAATAGACTCAATTATGCCCAACCTTATCGGAAAATTTTATGAACTTTCTGAGGAAAAGTATAAGGATTTCTTTGTTCTTGAAGCTAAATATGAATACAATGACGAATATGAAGCAGATATGATTTTCTGGCAGGAAATCGAAGAAGGCGAACAAATTTCCAGCGGTAATACAACCGTAAAAGTTAAAGTCAGCAAGGGTAAAGAAACTGCTGTAATACCTGAATTCAAGGGACTTACAATTAAAGAATATGAAGTGAAACTTAAAGAGGCTGGAATCGCTAATTATTCAATTCTTGCAACCAAAGCTACCGGATTTGAACCTGATGTCGTAACTACTCTCCAGATTGAGGGTCAGGAAGTTAAACCTGGTGATGTATTCAGCAACAAAGAGGGCAAAAAACTTATTGTATATTACTATTCTGAAAGCGTAACAACAAATAATGATGATTTAGTAATTAATAACGGTTCTTCTGAAACAGAACAGGAAGAAACTACACAAAAACAAACTACTTCCCAATATGTTCAAACAACAACAACTTATGTAACAACCGCCCCTCCTGTCACTACTTATTATGAAACAGAAGCACCAATTACAACAACACTACCTATTACTGAACCTCCTGTAACTGAACCACCCGTTACTTCACCTCCTGCAACTGAACCTCCTGTCACTTCACCTCCTGCAACTGAACCACCAATAGTTGTTGACCCAGATGAAGGCGACTCTGGTGTTATCTGATTGGAAATAAACACATATGTGCATTTAAATGTGATATATTACGGACTTTAATTTTATACGATTCAGTAAAATAAATCTGTTAAAATGTACTTCCCTCCTATGGTATGATAAAGAACCATAGGAGGTTTTGCATATGAACAAAATATGAAAGGACTTATAAAATGAAATATATTCATGAACCTACTGACCTGCAATGCGGTCAAGCAGTACTTGCAATGTTACTTGATAAAAGTGTTTCAGAAATCGTTGATTATCTGAATAATGAAAAGGAAACCACTCTTAAAGAAATGAAGAAAACTCTAAGAGAATTCGGAATGGAAATATCGGATACAAGAATACAAGTATATGATAAAAATGAATTACCTAAACTTTGCCTTTTAAGTCTGGAAACCCCTCGTTGCTGGCATTGGTCTTTATTTTGCAACGGAACTTTTTATGACCCCGAACACGGCATTATGAACGATTTCCCAATATCTGAACGTAAATACTATTGGAGTCTTTATAAAAATATCTGAAAAATTTTTTCAAAAACTCTTGACAAGCTTTTCTAAAAGTGATATACTTATTAAAGTATCGTTAATTCGATGTATGTTATCCTTGCTCACAGAAAGGTGTCGGGCAAATTCCAGAAGGAGGTGTATTTTTAATGGCAAAGGTATCCGCTAAGTATGAAGTAATGGTTGTTTTCAGCCTCAAAAACGGCGAAGAACCAATGAAGGCTCTTGTTGAAAAGTTCAAGGAAAGAATTGAAAGACATGCTGAAGCTGTTGAAGTCAATGAAGATTGGGGTAAGCGTAAGCTTGCATATCCTATCGAGGACGAAACAGAAGGTTACTATGTAATCTATACTTTTGAGTCCAAGCCTGAATATCCGGCTGAACTTTCAAGACGTCTTAACATCACTGATGGTGTTCTCCGTTCACTTGTTACCGTTATTGGTGAATAATTCATTTTTTAAGGAGGCGGTTAAATGAATAAGGTTATTTTAATGGGCAGACTTACTGCTGACCCTGTACTCAGACAAACACAAAGTGGTACTACTTCATGTTCTTTTAGACTCGCTATAAATCGTAAATTTGCAAATAAGCAGACCGGCGAAAGAGAAGCTGATTTTATCAGTTGTACAGCATGGGCTCAAACCGCTGAATTTGTAAACCGCTACTTTAAAAAAGGCAGTATGATTTGCGTTGAAGGCGAACTTAGAACAGGTAGTTATCAAGATAAAAATCATCCTGATGTTACACATTATACAACAGATGTTTTTGTAAGTAATGTTGAATTTACAGGCTCTAAGTCAGAAAGCGGAACAATTGGTGGTTATGGTAACAATAATAATGGTTATTCTGTTCCACAAAATAATTATAATTCCATGCCACAGAATAATTATTCCCAGCCACAACAATATAATGCTCCAAATGACAATAACAGTATGTCTTATGGCAATATGAACGATTATGAGGAAATCCTTAGTGACGGTAATGTACCGTTCTGAGTGAACGAAATCTACTATTTACGAAAGGAGTATGCTACGTCATTATTGACGTGCGGATTTGATTATGGAAAAGGAAAGAAATTCCCGTCCCTCAAAGAAACCACGCAAGAAGGTTTGTATGTTCTGTGCGGACAGAATTGAGAAGATTGACTATAAAGACCTTGCCAAGCTTAGAAAGTGCATGACTGAGAGAGCTAAGATTCTCCCAAGACGTGTAACTGGTACTTGTGCATATCATCAGCGTGAACTTACAGTAGCCGTAAAGAGAGCAAGACAAATTGCACTTCTCCCTTACATCAGCGACTAATTATAAAAAAACAGGGGAGGTATTATTCACCTCTCCTTTTTGTTATGTAACCTAACGCTCCTACGGCATCATGAGGAGCGTTAAAGTAGGGAATTTATCGGTTGTATGAAATTGCCTCATCTCTTTTGAAAAGCAATGATATACACCATACTGCTGAAATCGCTACCAGAATATATACTGTTCGACTTAAAAGACTTCCAGCTCCACCAAATAACCATGCTACAAGGTCAAAGCTGAAAATACCGACCAATCCCCAGTTTATTCCCCCAATTATCAGAAGAATAAGTGCCAATTTGTCCCACATATTGAGAACACCTCTTTATTCGGGATTTTTATGACACCGTTTGCTGATGATGCAGAAATCAGTGTCTGATTTTATTATGACCATTAAATATATTTATAT
>CAZTUV010000040.1:0-13566 GCA_964616595.1 uncultured Alistipes sp. | reverse complement strand
AATTTATAATAATTTGGAGGTATTAAAATTTATGCTTTTAGCGATAGACATAGGAAATACAAATATAGTTCTGGGCTGTGTTGATAAAGATAATAACATAGTATTATTTGAAAGAATTTCAACTAATCATCAGGCAACTGCTACTGAATATGCTGTCCTTATAAAGAATATCATTGAAATAAATAATTTTCAAATAAACGATATAGATGATGCTATCATGTCATCTGTTGTACCAGCTGTTACGGAATCTGTTAAAACCGCTGTCAAAAAACTATTTAATACTGAAATCCTTATAGTTGGGCCGGGGCTTAAAACAGGATTGAATATTCTTATAGATAATCCTGCTCAGCTTGGAAGTGACCAGGTTGTTGATGCAGTAGCATCGATTAATCAATATTCTGTTCCCCAGATTGTAATTGATATGGGAACAGCTACAACGGTTTCAGTAATCGACAAAAATAAAAATTACCTTGGTGGTCTTATTATTGCCGGCATGGGTACGGCAACCAATGCTTTAACTGCTAAAACTGCACAACTTCCGAAAATAAACTTTGAGATTCCAGAAAAAGTCATTGGTACTAACACCGTTGACTGTATGAAAAGTGGTATGCTTTATTCCAACGCTTGTGCATTGGACGGAATCATTGAAAGAATCGAAGAAGAACTTGGCGAAAAATGTACAGTTATTGCTACCGGAGGACTTTCGGAAATAGTTGTTCAATTATGTAAACGTAATATCATTCTTGATAAAAGCCTTTTAATAAAAGGTCTTAGCATTATTTATAAGAAAAATAAATCCAACAAGTTCAATATATAAAAAAATTACCTTCTATGATATAATCCTAAAAATATCATAGGAGGAATTTTTTGGGAAAAAATTTTCATAATTATTTTTTGACAATTGAATCAAAAGCTTGTTTACCAGAAACTTTATTTCTTTTCTTACCGGATATAACCCAGAAACATATAAGTATTATCAAAAACGGCAATGCCATAGCTGGTACTACAATCATAGGGTCAACCTGAGTAGCATCGGCAGTAACTTTAACATCATATACTTGTTGAGTTTCTATGCGGTGTGAACGCAACAACAATCTATGTGTATTGACTCCATAAGGAGTACAAGTCATTAAAGTTACGTAATCGTTATTGGGAAATATAGCAAGATTTTCGATTTCATCGGGTTCAATAATAAGGATTTCCTCAATTTCATAGGTATAAACTTCTCCGAGTATATTTATTGTGAAAGTATCTCCTACTACAAGCTTATCAAGGTCTGTAAAGAGTTTTGCGGAGGGTAAACCTCTATGGGCAGAAATTACAGCATGGGTATTATTTCCGCCTACCGGAAAAGACGAACCTTTAAGATGACCAGCAGCTATATTGAGGACTTCCGCACTTGTACCATGATATATAGGCAATTCCACATTAATTACAGGAATTGAAATATATCCCATTATATGAGTATCAGAAATATTCAATATATCATCATAGCCTTTAACCTCATCAGAGTTTACGATAGGCAAATAGGTATTAAAAAGTTTTTCATTGTAATCATGAGCCTGCTGAATCAAGTCCTGTGTCTGGTCATCGTCCATTTCAGCGATAATCTCGTTATAATTTGCGATTGCACGGGATTGTACTCTTGAATTCCACCAATCGCTTATTGTCGGATACAGCATTACGGCAAGTCCCACAAACAACATAACCGTTAATATAATTGTTGAAATAACATTAGACTTTTTTTTCATTTCACATTCCAATATTAATATATGCCGGCAGATTACTCCACCGGCAAAATTGCAATATTTAAATTTAATTCATATAATTAGTTTTCTTGTTTGCCCATTCTCTTCTTGGAGATGAGGAATATTCCAGCAACTGCTACCATACAGCCACCGCCAAGATAGAACATTGTTGTACCGATACCACCAGTTGATGGGAGTGTACTACCCTGTTTGTTCTGTACTTCAAGGCTTGCTGTTGCTTTATTTTCACCATTGTCAGAAGTATTAATATTATTATTTTCTCCACCCTCGTTATTAACTGTCCATGTAAATGAAGCAAGAGACTGTTCTGTACCGTTCCATGTCTGAGTGTTGCCTGTATTTGCTATGATTTCAAGTGTCTGGTCAGCTGCAAGATTAAAGCCGTTTGGACCAGCGATTTCCTTTAATGTATATTCACCTTCATCAAGACCCTTGATTCTGATTACAAGATTATTATCAGCTTTTGTAGATAAATCACCATCAATACCACCAGTTTCTGTGAGTGTTAAGTTTGTGATACTACCATTTTTATCAACAACATAGTCATAAGCACCATCATTTCCTTTATATTCAGAGAATGTAAGATTAGTGCCACCTTGCTGGAGATTGAACTTTACAGCCTCATAAGTGCCTTCTTCAAGTTCGTCAACAGTAAGTTCATCACCAACAGCATTGAAGAATTTCTTATCAATCTCAACAGCGTATGTATAAACAATTACCTTATCTTCAGGGGTTTCACCATTATCACTAGGCTTGTCTTTTGTAGTATCTTTTGAAGGAACATAATTTTCGTTAGGGTTAGATGAATATACAAGCTTTACTTTATTTTCCTGACCTGGAGCACCTACTTTAGCATTTTCGTTAAGTACTGCACTGTATTCAACAGTTATAACAGAAGCTTTACTTACTTTAATAGCATCACCAGCAGTATCCTTAAGTTTCTTTATATCTTCAATAATGATATTGATTTTATTATTGATTGAATCTACATCTATAAAGACATCAGTATCAGAATTAGCTGTGTCAACTGTTTTATCACCAACTTTAATTACTATATCCTTTTCATCCGGTGCAGTAAACTGTGAATCAAGTGTATCCTGGAACTCATAGTAATAAGAGCCATAATTTTCAAGGTCTGATGGGAGTGTACCATAGAGTTTGAATGGTACTGCATCACCAATATTATAGTCAGCTACGTCGTTCCATGACTTATCTCCTGATGTTTCTTCATGAGTTGCTGCAGTAGTAGGGTAGTTAGTAGTTTGATTTTCTTTTACTTTCTTCTCTACTGTTGGGAGACCTATCTTAGCTGTACCGTTGCCAATTTGTGTATTCTTATTACCCGCAACAGTAAGCATACCAAGTGATACAGAGGTATAGCTACTACCTCCAGCACTTACATTAGCTAATACTACATAATATCCATTAGCTAAATCGTCATTAAAAGCAACCTCTTTATCATTTGCTGAATAAGTACCCTTAATAGAACCACTATTATTTTCGAGCAATAACGCAACAGCCTTAGCAAATTCATCTGCGTTAGTATTATTAAGTAATGCTGCTACTGCCACTGCTGAACCATTAGTATCGTTTATAGCTGTTTTTAAAGTACCATCAGAAAGCTGAGCAACAATATCACTTGCTGTTAAACTATTTGCCCAACCTGTAACAGTCAAAGTGTTTTGAGCTTCGTTATAGCTAGTTTCAAAAATCTTTATTGCCGAAACTTCCGAAATACTGGAACCTGTTGGTATGTCTAAAGGCATGTCCATTGTGAATGTTGTTTTACCGTCAGCAACAGCTGATGTGAACATAGGAGCGATTGAACAAGCTGAGAGTGTGAGGGCAGCTATCATAGCCGCAAATCTTTTAGTGTTTTTCATAGTATTTTCTCCTTTATAAATGATATAAAATTAAGCAGGGCTGAATAGTTTCGTACCAGCCCCACATATTATGCAGAGCGTCTGCGTTTGCGTATATAAATTATTGTAGTGGCAAGCAATATGCCTGTACCTGCAATATAATACCATTGTGTTCCCTGTCCGCCCGTCATTGGTAAATCGTAATCGTCGGACGCTGATGACGGAACTTTCTCATTACTTACTGTAAATGTTGAACTGTCATCAGATTCAAGGGAATTTCCATTACCTGAATAACCTATCGGATAATATTTTGAATTATTTCCAGTTATCTTATCAGTAGGAGTCCTGTCAGTCAGTGAATTTACTTCAGCAATATAGTAGTAGTAAGTATTACCATTTGGGTCTTTAGATGGAAGATTTAATTCTTTTTGCCAATTTTCACCAGCTGTAAGCTCTATAACTTTGACCCATTCAAGGTCATTTGTATCAACTGTAACCGCCGAAAGCTCAATCCTTATTGTAAATTCAGCCTCTCCTCCTTCATCAATAGCCTTTACTTTAACGACTCCGTCTTGATTACCAGCCGTTATTTCACCTGTTGAACTATCAATAGTAGCATATGCGTCACCTTCAGAAATATACCAATAAACACTACCAATAGCGTTATTTGTAGTTAATTTTTGAGTAGTACCCTTGTTCATTGTACCAGAACCAACAATTTCAAGGTCATCTATTACTGATACATTAAGAATTCTATTAATGCCATTTCTGCTAAATGTAACATCAACATCACCTAACGAATTTTTCGATTCTAAAACATAAGGATATTGTATATCATTAACACTTCTTGACTTTGAACCTTCTCTATAAACTTCTACAATGGACTCATCTTCTGAACTACAAGATAAGTTTTCATCAGCAGGACTTACTGTTACAGTTTTAGTTTGGTTTTTGTGCATTTTTATTGAATTAGAAATATCACTTATTACTATGCCTGCACCAGACACTTTAACAGTAACTTTACCTGTTGTACCATTAGCAGTGGCAGTAATTGTAACATCATCTGAAGTATAACTATCAGCTGTTATAATACAACTCTTACCGTCATCAGAAGGTTTGACAGATACTGCACCATTATCTGATGACCATGTTGCTGACTGGTTAGCAGTAATCGTTGCCGACTCGCCTTCAGTTAATGTCATGCTCTTTGCTGATGTGATTTTGAAACTATTATCACAAACAAATGTAATATTTACAGTTACAGAACTTGCACCGTCCCACCATTGCAAAGCATTAATTTTTATATGATTAATATTAGTTGGAGTATCAAAAGTATGTGTTTTAATGTATGGATTATCATTAATAGATAACCAATCCTCACCACCAGAATAACCATTGTATTTCCAGCCGAATCCACCATTACCAGTACCCACAAATTCTATTTGTATACTTGTTACATTCTCATAATTTAAATTGTTATATTCATAAAGCGAACTATCACTACTCTCTTTTGCAGTAAATGTAATATCTGGTTCATTTGACAATACAGCAATATTATTATTTGAAAGTGATATATTGTTAAGTGAGTATTCAAATGTAGCTGAAGTATTACCCGAGTATGATGTACCATCGTTAGCATATGTTATACCAGTCTTATATACTGAATATAATCCAGCTGCTGCGGCTACAAGACCTGAATTATAATCCAAAGCGACTTCGTTTCCTTTATGGTCTTTACAATTGTCCTTATAACTGTTATTATTGCCATTACCTCCGGATAAAGCTCCTACAATAACATGACCATCACTTGTATATATTCCGTCCCAGTTGTTCCATTCAGCCCAATCGCTACTAACAACAGTAAGACCTGATGCTGCTCTATGATGGAGATTTCTTACAGAATTATCAGCGTATCCTGATACAAAACAAGTAGAACTATTGCCATTAGTTGAAACAGTATTTTCTCCAAGGATATATGACATCTGACTCTTACACCAAATAGAATATGATGCAGTAGTCTGATACTTATCATAAATAAGTGCTATTGTTTGGGCAAGTGTATTATGTCTTATACTTCCCCAATCATCACCGATTACTGCAAAAGTACTACCATTGCAATTACTACTTAAGAAATTAGTAACTTTTGATTTAATTGTACTGTCATTTGAATCAATTTGTGTAGCATATACAGTAGCTGCACCAAGCGTTACATCGCCCCAGAAATAACCTCTTTTTTCAACTGTAAGATTATCAAGTTTGCTTTTACAAGCTGTCTTGTAAGTCGAATCTTTTGTAGCAATGTAGAGCCATGCTGCTGCCCAAGCTTGTTCGCTTGCATATTCATTATCTTCATATTCACTTGGGCTTGCACAAGTATTATACTTTGTTGAAAATTCATACAATGCCTTAGCATATTTAAGATAATTACTGCTGTTTGAATCATTTGGGAAGTTTATGTAATACAAAGCAAGTGCTGCTGCGTATTGTGCTGCAATATTGCTTACACCATTTGTAGTGAACTGTTCTTCTCCACGTCGACTTACAGCCTGTTTTTCAGGAGTGCCCCAGTAGTCATGGTCTTTAGTACCATCACCTTTTTGATACATTAATTTAGTAACTTCATCACCATTTAATGTTGTTGAATTAACAAAGAAATCGCAGAATTCCTTCATAATTTGTTTATAGTGTTCTGTAAGACCTAAATCTTCAAATGAATCTTTAAATTCATAATAAGACCAGCCCAATGTTGACGCTGAAAATCCTTGTGGCAATCCAAACATTACATGGTCACCGGCATCATGATAACCGCCTGAAACTGTATCATATGTATGACAATTACTACGCCAACTATATGCACTGTTAGTTGTGACATCATCACCACACATATTTGCATCATAGAAGTAAAGCGAATATTGCAAAAGTCTTGCATAGTCATTATACTGATTAATACTATTGCTTGTATAGTAAGTTTCGGTATAATCAGGAACAAGTTTTGATGTTTCGTTTGGGTCGAAATGCGATGCACCATATGATGCCAAGCCACTTGATGAACTATTACCGTTTGGATTCTCTGTTGTACGATAAATCGCTACATAAACCTGATTAGGTCTATCACTGGCAGTATCATTAACCCAAGATTTTTCAACTGTCATCTTATTTGTGTCAGGAATATTCGTAATTGTCCATGATGTCGAATTATTATTTGATGTAATCTCTTTAAGTTTCCAACCAGTAGGAACAGAGTTTTCTTCAACGGATATATTGGTCGCACCAACTGGAATTGAATAACTTCCTGCATAAGTATTTCCAGTACCTGTAAGTTCAACTGTCTGAGTCTTAACTCCACCATTTACTGTAAATTTAAGTGTAACATTAAGTTTATCAGGTTTATTTGGTGATGCATCTTCAGAAGTTCCCCAGTTCTTTGTAATGGAAATTTCATCTGTTTTAAGAGTGTTTTTAACTGTTATAGTACCTGTTGCACTGATATCGTTTCCCTCATAAGTTACTGTAAACTTAGCATCATCTGGTACAGTTTCTTCAACATAATACACATAGATATTACTTTTTGCTTCCAGTTCTGCTGCATTTGAATCAACAAATCTATCAAGGTTACTCCATTTGTATTGCCATGGAGTAGTTTCAGAGCCATTAAGAACTATTGTATATGCACTGGAATTGAAAGATGTATCTACTTCACCGCTTGGCAATTTACGTTTAAGTGTAACTGTAACCGGTTCTTTCAACGACTCAAAGTCATCATAACCTATCCATTCTTTATTAACAGTGATATTCATATCTGCTCCGGCTTTTTTGTTAGGGACTTTGATTAAGCCGTTGTCGTCTATGGTGAGGTTAAGGGATTCATCTGTTGTACTTGAACTGCTATCTGGCATTTTATCATATCCAAATAAAACATTATCATTTGCACCTATATTTGATTGACCCCAAACCGTACCCAAAATAGGTTCATTACTATTTGGTTGTAAAACAACTATAACTTTATTATTATCTCCTTCACCAGTTTCAACTCTAACACCAATAACATTTTCTGTATTCAAATCTGTTAAATCTAAATACCAATTCCAATTTTGACCACTTTTTTCTACATTAGTTTTTGAACTTGATGTGCCATCACTATAATAGAACGTCAAAATTTTAACGCTTGGAATATTTCCATCAGAATTGAATTGTATACTATCAATATTATATGCCGTAGGAGTAGCGTCACTATAAATTCTTACTTCTTTAATATTAAGACCATTATCATAAGATTTATTTTGGAATTTAATCTGACTCATAGATGATATACTAAGATTATCCCAAGTAGCTACACCATTAGCATTTATAGTAGCTTTTTTTGCGTTAATACCATCACAGCACTCATAGATAATAACTTCTGTTCCACTAGTAAATCCTTCATTAAGTTCAACTTCAATCTTTGTTACATTGGATAAATTAAAACCTTTAAAGAGTATTTGCTTTATAAAAGTTTCTCCGTTACCACCTGCTGGAAATTCAACAGTATACCCATCTCCACCACTTGTGGTAAATGAAGAATAATCTTTTGTACCAGCCTTTATAACTTCCAATGAATAGTCTGATTTAACTCTGAATCCAAACTTTTCCTGTAAATCATAACCAACAGGAGCTTTTGTTTCCTTGAGATAATATGAACCAGATTTAAGATAGCCATTTATAATATAATCAGTGTTATAATTGTTATCGCCGTTTCTGATAGTATCAAATAAGCTGAAACCATTATCTTTATCAACACTAAAGCTTCCTGTTAAAGGATACACCAATACATCGTCACTTGTATACAACTGAAATTCTGCTCCGGCAAGTAATGTAGCAAAATTTGCATCATATTTTTTGAGTTCGATTTTAGCACCAGAAATCTTTATATCAGTCATCTGGATTTCCTTAGAACTTGAACTTAAATCAAGAGTGGTTTTATTACCGGCATCTGTCCAATACTGGATTGTTTTGTCACCTGTTTTTTCAAAGTAAATATCATCAGCCAATTCATATCCACTAGGAGCAGTTACTTCATGGAAATGATATACAGCATTGGTTGTCAATTTAGTAATATCCAAAGTGTACTTTGAAGTATTTGAATCCCATGTCCACAAATTTTCTGAAACGTCATTATCAGACGCATCTAAAATCTGAATGGTTGCACCTTTAAGAGGATTTTCGCTATTGTCAACCTTAGTGAACAACAAACCTGCTGAGTTTTCAAATTCCAGATTCTTTTCTGGAACTTGCATTATCATAAGGCTATCTTTATCATAATAATAAGAATTATTATCAAAAGTTCCCGATTTATCATAATCACTAATACCAGATGATTCGCCGTTACCCTCAAGCTTAATTATAGAATAAGTAGTAGTCGTTGTACTTTCTTCAGCATGAGCGTTAACAGGATTGAACAATAATAGTTGATTTTCTACCTCAACAGTCGTAGTTGTTGTTGTGGTAGTTTCAGTAGTAGTTGTAGTAGTGGTTTCAGTGGTTGTGGTAGTTGATGTAGTCGTTGTGATTACCTGTTCATCTTCTAAAGACGATATTTTTTCAGAATCAATTACACATACACTTTTTACAGTATTGTTTTCGATATTAAGACCAAATACTTTTGTTATATTTCCGTCAGAATCCTTGATAACAATTTTACGTTGTACAAGTTCTATTGCAGATGATTGACTTTCATATGCATCTCTTATCTGAAAACTAAATTCTTCAGTATTACTTGTAGAGTTGTCAGTTATTTCAATCTTAACATCGACCACTTCTGGAATAGTAGTAGTATTACCATTAATATTTACATTTATAAGATGATTTGTGTCAACTGTTTCCGTCACCTTAATTGTATAGGTTTTATCAGTTTTAATATAGCCGTCTGGAGCGGAAGTTTCACTTATAGTATAAGTGTTTTCAATAACATTATTACTTGTATCATAATACGTTTCGCCCGAGAAATCAGCACCGGCAGGAATATTAACCCATTTAGTATCATTACCAGATGTCCAACTGGATACGATTTCGTCGTCGGTATTTGTCATTACAAATGAAGCACCAGCAAGCTTTGTATCTGTACCGGCAATCAATTTATCAACTGGTACAGCGTATCCGGCTTTAGAACCGAGGATATCGCTTGAACCACGATATGGTCTGTAACCGAATTCAAGACCACCTTCAAATGACTTAGCTATCAATGCACCCGATAAGTGACCAGTACACTTATCATCTGATGTTACAGTTGCATCAGGTGCAAATATTGTACCATTAAAGTTACCATTAATTGTACCACTTGTAGCCTCATAGAAATTATAAAGTATCTTTGATGATGCAGGGTGGTTATTACTTCTCCAACCATTTATATCATCAGCACTCTTAGGATTGACCCCATCAGTATAATTATAATCATTTGAAATAACATCTGTTGTTTCATCAGTGTACACAATAGTGGTTTTAGTAGTAACTCCATTCTCCTCATTATTATAATTAAACTTGAATGTTTCACCACCACAATTTATGACAAGATTACATTTAGGAACATTTTTAGATATAGTTGTAAGTTCATCTGAAGATTGTTCTCTTATTATCATTGTAGTAGTATCTTTAGGAACATTTACAAACTTTATTTCTTCTAATCTTGTATAGTCCATTCCCTCTGGAAGTTCAAAGTAAACTGTTTCTGCATTTTCCATTCCTTCAGGAATTGTAAATGTAATTGTATTACCCTCTATCTGAGTAGTACCATTTGCTTTTTTTTCGCTCAAAGATTTTGAACGTTCTCTGAGAAACTTAAAAGTTTCTGAAAAATCAATTATACCACCAGTAGGTTGTTTATAAATTTGTGCAAGTTCATTAACTTCGACACCATCATGCTTACCAGCTTCATTATATGGTTTCGTTTCATTATTACAATATGGGTGAGTTGCACTGGAATTAAGTGCATCTCCAACTACAAATCGTTTAAATTCAGATTCTGTTGGTGGAAAATAAAGTACCTCTTCATAGCCCTGAGTACCACCTTTACTTACAACCTTTGAACTTTCACGTACTCGATTAGTACCAGTAGCTAATGTACCTATATTTTTCATATAACCGCCAACTATCGCACTGGCAAAATTTTCTATTGCTTTATAATCGTCAGTATCTTTAAGTGCTGTCATATAACCATAGTTACCAGAACCAACCTGATAACAATAATCACCTTCAAATATCAGATTGCCACCAACAGCCACACGACCTTCAGCGTCCGCAGTTTTCAACTTAGCATCGCCCTCAAGAAATAAACAAAAGTCATAAGCTATACCAAGAAAATACTCATTTTTAGCTTTCTCTGCAATTTCTGAAGGTGTTTCCGCACCGCTAGCCCAATCAAGAGAACCATCATTTTTATTATTTTCATAAGAACCGATAAGTAACTCTTTTACTGAAACTTGTGCGGGACTATAAGTAGTTCCGTCTACAATATTGCCCTCTTTTCCTGCATAGTTATCAAGCATCTGAGCACTTGAACTTGTAGAAGATAACAATTGTAACTTATTATTTTCATCTTCATCTGTCATGCTAACAGCTGGTTCAATAAGTCCGGCGGACACCGCAAACGAAACCACAACTGACAGAGCAAGCAACGTTGCAAGATATTTTTTGTGCTTTTCGTGATTCGTTATATAATTATCAATTATTGATTGAAATTTCTTCAATGTAGCTCCCTCCCATAACAAAGATTATAATGTGCCGATATTTTCAAAAGGCCATAATCTTAAAATAACACGTCCTATAATATACTCATCAGCAATACAGCCAACTGTTGTTGAACGGCTGTCTACTGACACAGACCTATGGTCTCCCATTACAAAGACTCTATTATCCGGTACCTGATATGGCAATTTTATATCACATGTCCCTAATGATTTTTCGCTGACATAAGGTTCATCAAGTTCAGTACCGTTAACATAGACAGTACCATCATCTGAAATATCTATAATATCGCCAGCAACTCCTATAACTCTTTTAAGCAAAATCTTGTTGTTATAATAAAATGCTACTATATCACCAGATTTAAAGTTACTTCTTTTTGAACATATAACAAGTTCATCATTTTCAAGAGTCGGAGTCATACTCGAACCTGTAACCCTCAAAACCGGCAATAACAACATCGCAACAAGTACAGCTATTGCCGCTACAACTATTAATGATGAAACTGTACTTTTTAATATCTTTTTGAAATCCTTACGATATTTTATTTGACGCACTTCCGAATTTAGCTGTTCGGCTGTCGGAATATTATCCATTGAAAGCTCAAGTATTTTTTTCCTCATTACTGGACTCCTTTTTACTTTCGGGGCATACTGCGTTAAATATTTTTTCAAGCATTTCACGATTATTTTCTGAATTTTCGTTTATCTTTTTAAGTTGTTCATTTTCTTCCTGAAGTCTGTCAATTTCTTTACGCATATAAAATAGCAAATCAAGTAATTCAGGACGTTTAAGTTTATGCAATTCCTTATCAGTCATAAATTATCTCCTTATCAGGAAAAAATCATTCTTCTTTCTTTTTACTCTTTATAGCAAGACCGCCTGCGATTAAAAGTATGCCACCTATTGAAAGTGGTACAACCGGCCACCAAAGCTGTCCTGTTTGTGGAAGTTTACTGCTACCTGAGCCACCGCCGGAGGAACTTCCCCCGTTTTGATTGTAAGCGGTTGTAACTTTATCATTATTATTTTTCTTAGTAGTTGTACGGGTTCTTGAGGCAGAGCCTTCCTCTTGTGAAACGGTTGATGTAAAAGTTCCGGTATTTGTTATTGTGTCATTGGACATTGTAGTAATAGTATTTGTACCTGTCCCTGAATTATCGATTATCACATCAGTACCGGATATAGTTGATGTAGTAGTTGTTGTCATTGTTGTTGAGTATGAAGTAGTTGTTGATGACTGCTGTTGTTCAGAATAATAATTCACAATAATATAGCGGGCAGAATCAAACTTTATTTCAACTTCATAGTTAACAGGGATTTCTCTTTCCACAACAATCCAGGAAGAATCATTACCAAGGTCATTCCATCTGTATCTCCAGCTGTTTTCTTCACTAAGGATAACAGTATCATAATATTCTTCATCTTTATAAAGGTCAACTGTAATGCTGACAGGACGTTTTAAGATATTATCCTCATCACCCGACCATTTTTTTTCGACCGTATAATTACGTATCTCGGAACTTGCCACTTCATACTCAAATTTAGGATATACATTGTATTCATAATTTTGGTCATCTGCTTTAAGTTCAACAAGAGTTGCAGTGGGAATGTAATAATGAGTATCAACCTTTAAAATTTTTCCCACAACGAGATAAAGACCAGCGTCAAGTCCTGTAAAAGTAACTTTACCATTCTCATCAGTTACGCCTTTTCTTAAAGGGGCGATTTGATTAGCAACAGCATAACTCTGAAAAGTTTGTGCAGCCTCATAGACTCTTTCTTCAGTAAGCCTGCTAAAGTTTATCTGGAAACTTGAAAATTCACCGATTTGATTAAAATTTCTATTGCTATTAATTCTTTCGGCGACCTTATATATTTTCCATTCCATGCCAGAAAGGATAGTATCTTCATTAACACAAATCAGTGTCAAAGATTTTGAACCATCAGCACCTTCCTGATTATCCGCATCTGCCCTGCCTGGAACAATCAAAGAAACCAATGACAGAACAATAATTATACAAATAATAATACTAAATGATTTAGACTTTTTTAAAATCATAAATTTTATCCTGCCTTTCTCCAATATTTTTTATAGCAAGCATATTTTTGGATAAATTGTACTATTAGCTTATTCAACATCAAGATTATATCATGAATTTTGCTGAATGTCAAGGTTCTGATTAAAAATTAGTCACTATGAACAATACTAAATAATATCC
>CAZTUV010000039.1:0-13826 GCA_964616595.1 uncultured Alistipes sp. | reverse complement strand
ATACAATACAGTGTATTACGTACGTATTACGCAAAACCGGCATAATAAAAGAGGACATATTGTGAACTGACCCCAAAAAGTTAGACAAAGTTTTCAAGAAATAATTATGCAAAGCGACTAAGAGTGATCTTGGTCGCTTTTGCTATGCTTCTCTAAGTCTGTAATCGACAGGAGATAATCCATCAAGCTTAAGCTTGATGCGCTTGCTGTTGTACCATTCTATGTATTCCGTAAGCTCAGAAATGAAGTGTTCCACAGACGTAAATTCCTGTAAATACAACAATTCTGTTTTTAATAGGCTGAAAAAGTTTTCGGCACATGCGTTGTCAAGACAGTTACCCTTTCGGGACATACTTTGTCTGATGCCCTTATCTACAAGCATTTTCTGATAATGCTTATGCTGATACTGCCAACCTTGATCTGAATGCAGGATAAGATTTGTATTATCAGGGATTTTTGCGAATGCTTTTTCAAGCATATCTGTTGTTTGTACAAGATTCGGATGACGGCTCAGATTGTATGAAACAACTTCACCATTATACAGATCAATGATCGGTGACAGATACAGCTTTATTCCAAACAGTGCAAACTCTGTAACGTCAGTGACCCACTTCTGATTTGGCTTGTCTGCTTTGAAATTCCGTTCAAGAAGATTCGGTGCGATTTTGCCGACATCGCCCTTATACGAGTTGTATTTATGCATACGAACACGACAGAAAATACCAATTTTACGCATTAATCTCTGCACAGTCTTATGATTGATAACAAATTTCTTCTTCAGCTCTTTCGTAATTCTTCGATAGCCGTAACGACCTTTGCTTTCCTCATAAATACGGCGTATTTCAGCTTTGATTTCAGCATATTTATCAGGCTTTGGTGAATCAAATTGTTTGCTGTAATAGTAATATGTGCTGCGAGGAGTCTTGGCAATATCAATGAGCAGCCATATTTTGAATTCGTGCCTCAGTTCCTATATCACTTGTGCTTTTTCTCTTGCCGTACCCTCTCGGCAACCAAGGCATTCAATTTTTTTAAGTATGCATTCTCCGCACGAAGTCGCTGTACTTCTGATATTAGATCTTCCTCCACCTTTTTCTTTAGCTTGGGTGGTCTGCCAGTTGATTTTCGCCCTCTACGTTCTATGTTGAGTCCTTCCTTGCCTTCTTCAAGATAGATACGTTCCCATTTTGCAACTACCGTATCTGATGATACATCAAACTGTCGTGCTGCTTCACAGTAACTCAATTTTTCTTTGTGCATAGTTTCTACTACTTTGATTTTGAATTCAGGCGTGTACCTTTTGTTCGGCTGTCCTTTAGGCATAAAAATGCCCCCTTTCATTAGACTTTCCTTTTGGTATATTTATTATACCACATTGTCTAACAAAAGGGGAGCATTTCAATTGCTGTCCTCTTTTATTTCGGGCTATGTGTTATAACATAACACAGTATAACACATAAATTTTAGTGTTATTTTCCCTCTGTGAGTTTCCGGTAGAGTTTCATCAGCTCCGCCACGCACTCGCTCTCTGTTATCTTCCTGTCAAAGCCGTATGCCGACCATAACCGCCAAATCATTAGCCTGATGTGCCTTGCGGAGTTCCGGTGGCATTGTGAGTTCGTCATACAAATCGGCGAGGGAGCAGTCAGGATATTTAGCCCTTGCGTTCAGGATAGCCTGTGCGGTGTGTTCTATGCGGTCTTGTTGCTCAGATGTGGGATTGCACCATGGGAAGTTATTATATACAATATCCTTTGAGTATCTGTAATCACTCTTTAAACGTCCGCAGACAGTTCTTGTCCACGCCATATGTACGTTAGAGGTAAGCACTCCGAAGTGATACAAGGTAGCATCAGGAATAATAACCGCCGAATTAGTCGGTATTGTATCACCACCAATAAATCCCATAGGAATATATCGTCTGTTTTCAGAAGATGTTGCCGGAACAATAATATATGAATCCGGATTTTTAGTTTCCCTGAATAAAGTGGAGGTTTCAGCTAATTTCTTTCGGTCGTCTGCTCCCTGCAACCTGTCTTGTCGGCAAGCCTCAACTCTTTTCATAACTTCGGGCATTTTTCGGAGTTCTGCCGGACTTACACCGACAAGCCACAAGCAATATCTGTCTTTGTTGTTTATGTATTCATTCGCACCAGTCAATTTTTTGATGTACTTAACAGAATTAGGCTCTTTGCGAATAAATTCGTTATAATCCTCAGCTTCAATAATCAGATTGCCACCGTCCGCCGGTCTGTTGCCTGTTGTCATCTCCGGAACATCACAAACAGGCTTTTTTCTGCTATCAATAAAAATATCCGGTGCATTAATCAGATAAGGATTGATATTTTTTACAAGCTGAAAATTCTCCGAACTGTACAATCTTTTATCAACATTGTTGTACATAGTGCTGAAACCAACTATAACACAATGGACGTGGGCTTTTAAATTCGCCTCGCTGTCCCACCGGAACGTCCTGTACGCAAAGTCAATATGCACTCCGAAACGCTCAAATAACGGTTTCCAGACACTCGCTACCTGTTCACCCTGAGTGATTGAGTTTGTTGACACAAAAGCCGTCTGAATGGCTGTATTCTGCATTAATAGCGTTGCTTTGAAGTACCAACCGGACACATAGTCAATCTTTCCGGCGGTCTTGTATGGCTTGCCGTTTTCGTCAACATAAATACTCAATATATCCGCTTTTTGTTCTTTACTCTGCAATGAGTAGCCAACAAAGGGCGGATTTCCCATAATATAGCTTAATTTTTCTTTAGGCACAACGTCTGCCCAGTCAATGCGGAGAGAATTTCCCTCAACAATGTTCGCATAGCTTTTGAGGGGCAGGAAGTCAAGTTCATGCTCAACGATTTCTTCTGTTTCTCTCATCATCTGACTTTCGGCAATCCAGAGAGCCGTTTTAGCGACGGTTACAGCGAAATCGTTTATTTCTATTCCGTAAAACTGGTGTATTCCGACTTTTATCAAGTCATCATCTATGTTGAATTGCTTTTGTCCGCCGTAAATCGCCCGTAAAGTCTCATTTTCAAGCCGTCGCAGACTTATGTAAGTTTCAGTCAGGAAGTTACCAGAGCCACACGCAGGGTCTAAGAACGTGAGTTCAGACAATTTTTTTCTGTAGTCATTTAATTTCTGATTACGGTTTTTTTCGACTTTCAGCGACTTGATTTCATTTAATTCATTTTTTAAATCATCTAAAAACAAAGGGTCAATGACTTTATGGATATTTTCGATACTTGTATAGTGTATCCCTCCCGACCGGCGTGTTTCGGGATTTAATGTACTTTCAAATACCGCACCGAAGATTGTCGGACTGATTTCAGACCAGTTGAAGACCTTGCTTGCACCATTCAGCAGAAGATTGACTATTTCCTCAGTAAATCGGGGGATTTCTATGTTTTCGTCAGCGAACAAACCGCCGTTGACATATGGGAACGCTAACAACTCCTCATCAAGATATGGGTCACGGTCACTGATGGGCGTATCAAGCACCCTGAACAGCTTTATAATTTCCTCACGTACCTGTTTGGGCTGAAACTGTTTCAGATAGTTGCCAAACATCTTATGTTGTCCGAAAATGCTGGAGTCTTCGGCATACAGACAGAACACCAATCGCACGCACAGCATATTCAGACTTTTGAGAGTGTCCGGACTGTCAGGGTTCTTGTACTGTCTGAGTATCAGGTCATAGAGCTTGCCGACTAGTTCACCGGCTTTCAGGGAGATTTCCATTTCCCTTTTAATACTGTCATTTCCGGTATCGACAAGAAATTGCAGTCGGTAATAGTCTTTCGGCAGATCTTTCAAAAAAATCTGTTCAGGCTCACCGTTAGGCTTCTCCATATCGTAAACAAGGAACTCCGAGAAATTACAGGTCACTATCCACCGAGGACGTTTCGAGTATGGCAGTTCCGAGGCGTAACGTTTAGCCTGTTGGAACGGTGACAGCACAGAACCGTCCGACTGCTTGATTCCTTTTCTCAGGTCTTTACCGAGGCTTTTCTGCTCAATCATAATGTGCGTACTCTCAATATAGCCATCAATAAAAGACGTATGGTCAAGTTTGACCTGTTCTTCAAAGACAATGTATTCCGTCGCATCAGGCACACAAAGAACATTATGCAACAGGTCTAGCCAAAATCTTTGAGATTCACCTTTTTCGTATCCCTTGCCCGTCCAACGTTGGACAAAATCCTTTACCAACTTTTTTCTTATATCATTCACATCTATCACTCCCACAAAAATATAATATCATTATAACACACATTGGAAATTCATTCAAGAAAAAGAAAATTCAAAGAGGTGTTCGTCATTTTGCACAAAAAGCGAAGTGTGAACAAGTGTGAACAAGGGAAAAAAAAGTAATGTTCACAGTTTTTTTGGCTATTCTATGCGAAAAAATGGCAGGGTGTGAACATTGTGAACAAGCAATTTCTTGTAAAAGTTTAAAAAAGTGCTTTTTTTCACTTTTTTGTTACTATTTTGTAACTATTACTACTCGTTTTTCTTTAAAAAAAAACATCTTAATAGTAAATCCTTGTTCACAATGTTCACAGCAAGCTAAAAACAACGTTATATAGCTATAAAAGGTGTGAACATGAAAAAAAATAGCCTTGTTCACACCTTTTAAAGAAAACGGCGTAAAATAGCCAAAAAAGATGTGAACATGAAAAAAAATAGCCTTGTTCACACCTTCGGCAATTTGCACAATCCAGAAAGAAAAACGGCGTAAAATGGCCAAAAAAGGTGTGAACATGAAAAAAAATAGCCTTGTTCACACCTTTTGTTATACTATAGAGTTGAATTTTTTGTATTTGTATGGAAAGTTAATTACTCTTGTTACTTCACCATTTATTCTCTTCCTTACAGTTTCATAACCATATTTTTTTAATACTTGCCCAACAGTACGAGCATCATATTTCAGGTTATGTATTCTAATGAACTCTGTTACAGTCATTTCTTTTGTGATGCATATGTAGCCTTGCTCTTGTGTCTGCTGTTCTTCAAGTATGTCAAGCACTTCACATTCAGCTTTCATTGGCTTTACAAATGCAGCATTGCGTTTTTCAAGCTGTCTCTTCTCATCTTCGGTAAGTCTAAAACAGCTTGCCTTATCCTTGTCCTTGATAATTTCATAGACCTGAGACCAAAGTTGCAAAGCGTCAAACGGCTTTATCTGCGTTTCATAGTCAATTACAAGGTCAGGGGGTAAGGGAATTGTGGCAAAACGTCTGTTGCCTGTCTGGTCTATCAGAAATTCATCATCATTGACCGTACCAACAAATGAAGTCATACGTGGGTAGTGTAAGCTTGCCTTGCCGTAAGGCGTTCTGTATTCGTCTGTAGACTTCGTGAGAAACGCTTTAACGCTGTCCATATCTTTACGCATTGTAGAGCCTATTTCACCCAATTCGCTTATCCACTTGCTTGTGGCTTGCATAACGCTGTCCTTATCACGAGGGTCTAAGCAGATACCCTCGCCGAAGAATTGGGATTTAAGAGCCAATTTCTCAAAAAATCGGGTTTTGCCTATACCCTGCCTGCCCTTGAATATAAGTATAATATCAAGAGAGAATGGGCATTCAATGACATTGAATAATGCACAACCAGTCTGCATAAGCCACTTCTTGATGTAAATACGGCTATATTTGCCCTCTTCCGTGTTTGCAGACGGTATTCTGAATATGGTGTATATTTCTTCTATACGGTCTTTGCCGTCCCATTTAACCGACTTTATAGCACTCAGGACAGGATTGTACTTATGCCTTGTTGCATATTGAGTGATGTAATCAGTAATGTCTTGTCTTGATACATGACTATACAGCTTTTTCAGATTGTCACGGAGTATTGTTGGTACGTTCTCCGCCAAATGCTCCACACTTTCGCCTTTATCAAAGCCGAAGAACTCAAAATTATGGGTAATCTGATTGTATCTTATGGAATATCCTTGTTTTTCGAGAAATTCAGAGAATAACTCATAGTCAATCATTTGCTTTTTATTGCTTGTGCTAACCTGTTGTGATTTTGATGACGGCTTAGAGGTGAAAATATATTCATTGCTGTTCAGAATGTTCTCAATAAGCTGTGTAGCCTTTTCAGAGCCTATGCACTCCACAATGTCGGATATATCCCCCTTAGGCTTTAAAGGTTCATAGAGAGCTTGTGAGGGTACTAATTTAACGGAACGTGCCGTCTGAATGATGTTCTCCGCAATGTTTGTAGCATGATTAAATCCAACTTCATCATTATCAGCAAGAATAATCACATCAAAGCCGTTTATACATTCAGTATAATTTTCTTTCCATTTAGAACCTGCACCATTCGGACTTGTTGTAGCAATATATCCGAGGTTTTCCATTGTTTCAACATCTTTTTCTCCCTCAACGATAAACACAGGTTTTGTGTTATCAGTAAGGTTGTAGACGTGGTACAAGGGCATCTGTAAGCCGTTCAGATTTTTGACAAGGGTATTACCCTCGTAGCGTTCCCAACGTGCCGTTTTTGAGCCGTCAGGCTTTTTATAAATGGTCTTCACAGCTATCTTGTCATGGTTCATATTCATGTACACATGAGAACGCAGTTGAAGCAACGAATTTGAATTGCTTGGAGTGTTCCTATAGTTTGATGATGGCAGATTATACTTCTTTAAGAGTTCGTTAGCAATGATTGTGAAATCACTGATGTGATTTACTTCTCCATACAGGTTGAATATATCACCATTTGCATTACAGGCAAAGCAATGATAGCTGTTGGTATCAGGGTACACGGTAAATGCTCCTGAATGATGAGAGCCTGTACCACTGTTGCATAAGGGGCATATGTATTGGTTGTTTCCACCGTGTATTGA
This sequence comes from uncultured Alistipes sp., assembly GCA_964616595.1. Lineage (GTDB taxonomy): Bacteria > Bacillota > Clostridia > Oscillospirales > Ruminococcaceae > Ruminococcus. Next base: position 6,961 of record CAZTUV010000039.1, on the reverse strand, counting down.
TTTGGTGGTGATTTCCTGAACATAGTCAAGAAGAAACGATTTTAATTTTTTGATTGTTTCGTTCATAGTAAGTCCTTTCTGTCGCTGTAATAGCGTATTTTTTTGCAAAAGGGTACAAAAATACCCTATATTCGCAAATACAGGGGAGTAACATCTTACTATGTTTTTGAATTTATCAGTTGTAAAGGTATTGACAAAACCTTTTTAGTCTGATATAATCAAGATATGCATAGTGTGTCAGATGTGTGTATATGACTAATGCTACTCTGCCGTTAAGGTGCGTCCAACACCTTGACGGCACTTTTATTTGCTTTTTTAATTATAGCTGATGTGGATTTATTTGTCAAGTCTAAATTAAAGATTGTGGCGTAAATCCGGCAAAAGATAATTGAAATTTGTTACCGTGACGATTTTTTTAGTAATTTATTATCATAAATATTAGAAAAGTTTGTCATGGTGACAATTGATGCAATGATTACTTATTTATCTATTAAATTTCAAAAGAACTTTGCTTTGCCTTCAGGGTTAAGATTTTCATCTTTATCACTTGAATTTTCACTATCTCTCATAGCCTTAGAGAAATATTTTCCACGCTGTTCCTGTCCTTTTAGGAACGCTATCAGACGTTCCACGTCGCCATCCTGATAGCTGTCACCGAGAACTGAATAAACAGCACCGCCAATCCCAATCAGGTGTTTGGTGCGTTTCTTTCTCTCCTCAGCCGAGATTTGTGAACGTATTCTCTTCTCCTGTTCTTTCAACTGTTTTTGCTTTTCAATAAGTTCGTCAAGTCTTTCTTGTTTTGTCTTAGGCATTTTCTCTCTTTCCTTTCTGTGAGTTTATTTCCATTGTATCATAATAGTCAACTATTGTCAATACTGCTTAGAGAAAAATAAATATTGACGGCTTAGAGAAAAAGTGTTATAATATCAAATATAACAGGTAGAAAGTTTACTTTAAATAATCCCTTTCTAAAAAGAAAGGGCGCACTTATACACCACATTTGCAAGCTTATATGGTGTAACGTGCGTAAGGGCGTTCCCCCCTTAACCTCTCTCTTTGCTGAAAGGAGAATAAAAGTTTATGGCAATATATCATTGCAGTATAAAAATTGGAAGTCGTTCAAAGGGACAAAGTGCGATAGCGTCGTCTGCATATCGGTCAGGAACGAAACTCACAGACAAAGAAACAGGACAGACATCAGACTATACCCGAAAAGGCGGTGTTTGTTTCTGTGAGGTTTCCCTATGTGCTAATGCTCCGCAGGAATATATGAACCGTGAAATCTTATGGAATGAAGTACACAAAATTGAAAAAGCAAAAAACTCTCAATTGTGGAGAGAAATAGAAGTTGCATTACCAAAAGAATTAACCCGACAGGAGCAGATTGAAACCGTCAGGGAGTTCGTTAAAGTTCTAACCAATAGAGGAATGTGTGCGGATTGGGCATTGCATGATAAGGGCGACGGTAACCCTCATGCACATATCATGCTTACAACACGGAGTATAGAGCCAGACGGAAAATGGGCAGTAAAGAGCCGAAAGGTGTACGACCTTGACGAGAACGGAGAAAGAATATTCCAGAAGATAAACAGTTTAGGGCGTAAGCAGTATAAGTGTCACAAGGAAGATTATAACGATTGGAACGCCCGAGAACGTGTTGAAGAATGGAGAGCATATTGGGCAGAGTGCTGTAACAAACGTCTATCAGAGCTTAATCAGATAGACCACAGAAGTTATGCAAGACGTGGCATAGACCAAGTGCCAACGATACACGAGGGGTATACAGCAAGAAAGATTGTTGCCAGTGGCGGTTCTTCCCCCTCTGTAAGTTTGAACGCAGAGATAAGGAATAGTAACAGGTTATTGAATCAGTACAATGACGAACTGAAATTAATTGATGAAGAAATAAGACAGCTCAAAGAAGAAATTGAGAAAGGAAGTGCTGTAAATGCAGGAAAACAACGACTTGCTGACTTACTCGCCCGAAGAAATCGAACAGTTACTCAGTCTGTCGGAGGAATTGCAGACGGAGAACGAACAATACCGAGTCGAGAACAAGCATTTGCAATACCTGATGAACGACCAACAGTTTCAGATACAGGCAATCTCATCCGACAATCAGAACTTGAACGAAGAACTGCAATCAGCAGTGCAGGAGTTACAGAAGTTGAACATCGAGAACAGAAAGCTGAACACGAAACTGTATCAAGCGGAGCAGAGCCGGCAGGAGCAAGTACAGAAGATGTTATCCGAAAGGCAAGAATTATTCTTGATGATTCAGAGGTTAGAACAGAGAGTGCAGCAACTAACCGAGCAGAACGAGATGTTGAACGAAAGCGACTTGCAGATGAAGAAAGCCGAAGAATTGCAGAACAGGCTGAAAGAGAAAGAAAAGCACTGGAAGAACGAAGTAAAAAAATATCAAGAGGAGGCTTTGAACGCTGAAAAAAGAGCCGATACAGCCATTTTACAGGCTAATAATGAAAAAGAAGAAGTCATCAAGAGAAAGTCTGAATATGATAAGCTGATAGCAAATCAGAAAAAAGTTGTGAAAGAAAAAGCTGAACAGATGAACGAGCAGTATCGCAACCGTTGTCAGTTTATATGGCTTGTTGTCCTTTTGTACAACGTGTTGGCTACTATATTTACGGGTTATCAATCAGAACGGGTTGTTGCCGATTGTGCAGGAGCTGTAATGGCTGTAAAGAACTTATGTGTAAATGGATTTCTGAAAATTGTAGATTTATCAGAAAAAGTCGGAAGTATCATAGACAAAATAGAACAATCAATTGCATCAGAAATAGTTAGTACGTTGCTTAATCTGATAGTCTTTATGGCTATTCCTTGCGGTGTTCTTGCATTGCTGTATTTTGTCGGTAAATTCGTTATGAACGTGTATAAAGAAAACTGTTTTGATGAAATAAGCCTTTTTGTTGTCACTGTAACCATAGCCGTGTTAGTATGGTTTGCCGATTTTATGCCACTAAATATAATACTAATGCTGATATTAAGCCACATTCTATACATTGTAGTGCGTTGGTATGTTAAAAGCTACAAAGAAAATCACTGCTAATTAAAAAAATAAGGGAAAATATTTTTTTAATTAGTAAGTTAGATTTATTATAACATTTTTTGTTATTTTAATTAGAATGTATTGTCATTTTTAATAATAATTAATAAAAACTCCCCTGAGAAATTGAAATCAGAGGAGTTCTTATTCATATTATAATTGCTGATAAAAGACATATAATAGCTACAAAACCATATATAATACAGTCACGCAATGGTTTATGTAATAGAATCCCTTTCATATCTTTTGCGAATGCCTGTTTAGGATTATATGGGTCGTAATAAATTGTAATAGTATCATTGAATTTTGGATTTCGCATAGATGCTCGCCGAAGAATCATTGTTTGTATTTCTTCATTATTTACAATAAAACGAACTTCTGTACAAGCATATTCAAAAGGAAGATTAGAAACATTCTGAAATCCGGCAAGAATTTTTGATGCCTCTCTTAGCCCACCTTCTGAATAAGTATTCGTTAATACAACGGGATTTATAACTGTTGCTTTGTACTCAATACAGCGGTTGACAAGTTCTTTTATTTCCTTATGTTTTTGCTTATATTCTTTTATAGCTGATATTGTAAAAAAAGTGAAAGATATTGCGTTTAACCATAATAATATAGGAAAAAGTGGAATAAATGCAAATATTAAATTCATGTTCATTTTTATTATATACCATTCCTTTTTATATTTATTCTTTTATTGCATCTAAAACATATCCACTAGCAGTGTCAATACTAAATATCCAGCCTTTATAGATTAAATTTTCATATTTTCCAGAAGGTTGTGTTGATAAATATTTTGCGGTTTCATCTAATGCTAATAAATAACTTTCTAACATTAATTCACTTCTTAAATTAGTACTCCAACTTTCTTGACCAAATTTTGAAATGTAATTGTTCATATTTTTTGTAGCATTCTCAGTAGTGAATAATACAATATTATTATTTGTTCTTACTTGAAATGATTTAGGGATACTTCCTATTACCATATCTTTAGAATTTGAAAATATTTTATACCATACCATATAGCTATCATTAAAAGTTTGATTTAAGAATTTTATACCTGATGTTCCTTGTTCTGAAAACGTTGATACTACTAATTGTGAAAAATCATCACCATGATTAATAACTAATCTTGCTAAATCATCTGAACAATTTCCACATTGTCCAATTACTTTTAATATATCATCATCAAGTAATATACATTTAGGATTTTTTAATAATGTATTAATAGTAGATTCCTTAATTCCAAAACTGTTAAATTGTTTAATTTTATTGTTAATTTGACTGATATTAAATCCTCCATTATTTTGAATTTTATAGATAGTATGATTTCCAAATTTATTTGTTAACCTTGTCTCCGCTACTTTTTGATTTAATTTATTTATCCCGAAGCCAACAGTAATCGCTGAAAGTGTTATAACACTGTTTAAGGCTGTAGATGCCCAAATCTCCATTCCAGCTTCTATGTTATTCTTGAATTCATATTCGTAATATGAAAGTGATTGATTAAGAATATCAAATACCAAAAATTCTATTGAAACAACTGCTAATAATACAGGTACAACAGAACCAATCGTAAGAGCAGACATAGATGCAAGCATTCCCATAAGTAAAGTGACACTTTGAGCAATCATTGCCACATCAAGAGAAACATTAATTAAATAATATAAGCTGATACAATCAAAAGTATATCCTCCTTTATAATCACCTGATATTATGTATTCTTGATATGAACCATCAGAATCCATAGTAATATATCCTATACCACTCCAACTGCCTAATTGTACACTGGATTGAGTTGTAATTATGGTTCGTCCTGAATCAAGTTCTGCCTGAATATTCTTTTTATCACTACTGCTTATCTTCAAATCAGATATTTTAGTTTCTGAAGTAGGCGAAATGGTTACAATTGGTATATCATTTTCTTGTGCATGGCGGAATATGGTTGTGGTAGACAGACTTTCAACATTAAAAATCTCTTCAAGTACCGAACTTTCAAGTTCAGAAGATAAAAGCCCACGATTAAAGTTAAATGCCTGTAATTGTATAGCATCATTATTTTTACTGATACTCATAGCATCATTGCTTAAAATATCTACAAAATAATTTCCCTCTTTTTGTATGCCGTCTTTGTCGTCTGCTGATATGCTACCTGTATAAACTGATGGTTTAAAGCCAAAGACTCCGAATCTGATATGATTTTCAGAATGTATATTGTTTCTTTCAGCCAATGCCTGAGAAGAAATATCCAATTGCGAAAAATACATAATACCGGTCAATCGTAACAGACTTCCGAGATAATCTGTTGAATAAACATTCTTTTCATTTAATTTGGAATTTAAACTTTCATTCAACTCCATATCACAGGTATAGTTATTTTTTTGATTAATAGTTTCAGTATTTTTTAACGAATCGGCATAAGCTGCTGCCAGTTCATTAGCTGAAATCTGTCCAGTATCAAATACAATACTGCACATTTCACCGGCACTTAGTGTTTCAGTGTAATCTCGTTTTACACCGCCTGATGTTGTTGAAATATAAAGTGTTTGAGTACTGCCTATGTTTAACGATGAACCTGAAAGAATCTTTTTCCCATCAACTTTTAAAGTAGGAGTAACTGAAAATGATTGTCCTAATGTCATAGATGGTAAATTAAATATACTGCTTGTATCAATGTCAAGCCATTCTGCAAGTTCCTCTGAATCGCTTGAAACTTCATAACTAATAGTGACATTTTTCTTGTATATATCTGCAACACGTAATGTTTTTTGCTTGGTAGCATTAAATCCGATTGATATAATATCTGACTCGTCATCAGTCAGGCTCTCCGAAACAACGGAATTTGTACTATAATATGGCAATTCGGCAGACAGTTTTGTTATATTCTTGGATACAATCTTATCGGAACGAAGTGCATATTTATTATTTACAAGTTTGTCAATAGAACCTGAACACTTTTCAATTTCACTATTCAATAAAGTTAAGTCAAAATTATTAATAATAGAATCAGAATTACTTTCTGTCAATGCATATGTTGAATCAATATCATCATACATTGTCAGCTGATTAACATATTCTTTAAAATATACATCAAGATAATAAGTTTTTTCTGAATCAATAACTTGTACATATTTATAATCATATAGATAATGTGTTTTATTGTTTATATTTTTTACTGTACATTTTCTGCAATTTGACATAATAGATTTAGCAATGCCAATGGAATCAGTATTTGTTAACTTTAATAACTGGTCTTCAGTAAAACCAACCTCAGATGTAACATAATCAGCATCATAACCAAGATATCTAAGCATTGCTATTAACAAACTGGATAAATCAGTATCATTACCGCCTCCTTGTTCAAATGCACCAATTGCACCTTTACGTGAACCATAGTAGAATTCAGAACGCATATTGTTATAAAGATAATTATAAACTGCTAATGCATTTCCGAGCTCATTAGCCTTTGCAGCCATTTCAGCCGTCACCGATGTTTCAATTGGTTGGTTAGTTGAAACTATTGATGTATTTGTAGAAGTAATCTTATTTCTTTCAGTAATAGAAAAAGAATCTCTTTGTCCTAACAAAAATTGTTGAATTTCTCTTGCATCATTAATATTAACAATTCCATCACCATTTACATCTCCGGCATTGTTATCAATAATTGTTTCAGAATTAACAATTTTCTGTTTAATCAAACAAAAATCAAAAACATCTACTCTCTTATCATTATTTACATCTCCATAAATAATTGCATTTTCGATTGCTTTAACTTCATTTGCAATCACCTGTAAACTACCTGAAGTAACAAATAAAGATACTACTATAGCTGTAATACCTGAAATAAATTTGTAAAATATTTTGTTCATATAATTTTTCCCCCGG
>CAZTUV010000038.1:0-13858 GCA_964616595.1 uncultured Alistipes sp. | reverse complement strand
CTGCTATAATATTTATAATTTGTTTTATAAATATCCATTGGGATAATTTTTATTGAAATGGCAGTTTAATAAATTATGTTAAGACGTGAAATTAGAGATAATGCATTTAAGCTTGTTTTTGAACAGCTTTTGCGTGATGATGATATTAATGAACTTTATGAAATCGCTGAGGAAATCGATGAAATTACTGTTAATGATGATGTCAGAAAAATCGTTAATGGTACTTTGACACATAGTCAGGAAATTGATGAAATTATTTCCGGATACAGCAAGTCAAGAAGTATTTCCAGAATTTCAAGGCTGAATCTTGCAATTCTCAGAATAGCTTTTTATGAGGCAATGTATGATGAAAATATTCCGTTAAATGTTGCTGTCAGTGAGGCTGTAAATCTTGCTGAAGTCTATGCATATCAGGAAGATATATCCTTTATTAACGGAGTACTTGGAGCATTTTCACGCAATCAGAAAAAGGAAGATAGTAATGCCTGAATTTATAGGGATTGATACAAGTAATTATACTACTTCAGTAGCCGTTTATGATAGTGATAAAAATAAAGTCTGTCAAGTAAAGAAACTTTTACCGGTTAAAGAGGGACAACTTGGACTGAGACAAAGTGATGCTGTTTTTCATCATACAAAGCAACTTCCTGAAATGCTTGAAAAACTTTTCTCTGAATACTCATTTAATTCTTTGAAATGTGTTTCAGCATCAGTTCGACCAAGGAATATTAATGGTTCATATATGCCATGTTTCTTGTGCGGAGAAGGTTTGGCACGTTCTCTGTCAGCTATTCAAAGGATTCCTTTTTATCGTACTTCGCATCAGGTGGGGCATATTCTGGCAGCACTTTATTCGGCAGATTCGTTGAACCTTGTAAACGAAAGGTTTATATCTTTTCATGTAAGTGGCGGTACAACTGATTGTCTTTTGTGCGAACCGGACGATTCTGATATTATTAAGATAACAGAAGCAGGCACTTCTCTTGATTTGAAAGCCGGACAGGCAATCGACCGTGTGGGTCTTATGCTTGGACTTAAATTCCCTTGTGGTGCTGAACTTGAAAAGCTTGCTTACATGACTGATAAGAAATTCAAGATTAAAGCGGTTATAAAAAATACCGATTGCTGTCTGTCCGGACTGGAGAATAAATGCAGAAAAATGCTTGATGATGGTGAAAAATTTCCGGATATTGCCAGATACTGTCTGGAGTATGTGGCTGAAACTATAATTTCAATGGCTGATGAAGCTATTAAGATTTATGGCAACCTTCCACTTGTTTTCGCTGGCGGTGTTATGTCCGATGAAATTATTAAACAAAAAATTATTTCCCATTTTGGAAAAGCTTATTTTGCAAAACCAGAATTTTCTTGTGATAATGCTGTCGGAATAGCAATTTATGGTTATCTTAAGAATCAGTATGAAATCGGAGGAAAATAATATGAATGGATTTAAGGAAAAACTTTCAGAATATATAAATTATACAGAAAAAAGTCTTATTGAATATAATTTCTGTACTTCCGAAACAGAACCACAGAAAAATTTAATTGATGCTATGAATTATTCAATTGAGGCAGGTGGCAAACGTATCCGTCCAGTACTTGTATATGCTTTTTGTGAAGCTATGGGTGTGGATTTCTGTAAAGCAAAGGCTCCTGCTTGTGCTATTGAAATGATACATACTTTTTCATTGATTCATGACGACTTGCCGGCAATGGATAATGACGATTTCAGACGTGGAAAGCCATCTTGTCACAAAGCTTTTGGTGAAGCTATGGCAATTCTTGCCGGTGATGCCCTGTCAGTACTCCCTTTTGAAATCATAGCTGATGATGTATCTCTTTCTTCAGAACAGAAAATAAGAATAATTTCAGAACTTGCAAAAGCCGTTGGCAAAAGCGGAATGATTGGCGGTCAGGTCATCGATATGGAAAATGAAGTTAAATCCCATGTCGATGAGGAAAGCCTTAGTTATATGTATAGATGCAAAACAGGTCAGCTTATAGCGGTTTCATGTGTAATGGGCTGTATATGTGCCGGTGCAGATGAAAATATTATAAATGTGGCATCTGAATATGGATTTAAGCTTGGACTTGCTTTCCAGATTATAGATGATATTTTAGATGTTATAGGAAATGCGGAGGAAATCGGTAAACCTATTGGCAGTGACGCAGAGGAAAATAAAACAACTTTTGTTACTCTTTATGGAGTGGAAAAGGCTTGGAAGATTGCAGACCAGATTACATCAGAGGCTCTTGAGTGTCTGCAAAGTATCAGTAATAATGATTTTCTGGTAGACCTCACCGATATGTTGCTGAAAAGGAAAAATTAATTTAAAGGAGAGTCGGAAATTTCCGCATTATATAAAATGAATGAATATGAAAAGTCAGATAAGGTCAGTATTTCAGAATTAAATCTTCCGAAAGACCTGAAAAAATTGTCTTTAAAACAATGTGAAAATCTGTGTGAAGAAATTCGTAATATGCTTATTTCGACAGTTTCGCATAATGGTGGACATCTCGCTTCCAATCTTGGCGTTGTAGAACTTACAATGGCATTGCATAGATGTTTTGACTCGCCAAATGATAAAATTATTTGGGACGTTGGTCATCAGACCTATGTACACAAAATTCTTACGGGACGTGCTGACAAGTTTTTTACAATACGTCAGGAGAATGGTATTGCTGGTTTTCCAAAACCTGATGAATCACCTCATGATATTTTTATAAGTGGACATAGTAGTACATCAGTTTCGGTAGCGTGTGGAGTCGCAGAGGCTATGAAACTTCAGAAAAAAGACAACTATACAATTTCGGTTATTGGTGATGGAGCAATGACCGGAGGTATGTTTTATGAGGCAATGAACAATGCCGGTAAAGAATGTAAGGGTAAGTTTATTGTTATACTTAATGATAATGATATGTCTATTTCAAGGAATGTAGGGGCATTAGCCAAGCATCTTAATAATTTAAGTAATTCTGAACAATATATTTCTACTAAAAAGAATGTTAAGGAAACACTTAATTCTATTCCCGTCTTTGGCAAGCCTGTTGCTAAAGGTATTAAAAATACAAAAGATGCTGTGAAATACAGAATTCTTGAACAAAGTTCATTGTTTGAAAATATGGGATTTATTTATCTTGGCCCTATTGATGGTCATAATCTTTCTGAACTTGAAAAAATTATAAAAAAAGCTAAGTATTATCAAAAACCTGTTGTTATACACATTAAAACCAAAAAGGGAAAGGGATACGAACCAGCAGAAAAAAATCCTGGTGAATATCATGGTATTTCAAAGTTTGATATTGAAACAGGTAATCCGGAGATTTCAACCGATAAATGTTATTCTACTGTATTTGGAAAAGAATTGGTAAAGCTTGCTGAAAAAGATGACAGAATATGTGCCGTTACTGCTGCTATGAAATATGGTACAGGATTGCAATTCTTCAGCAAACGTTATCCGGAACGTTTCTATGACGTCGGTATTGCTGAACAGCATGCTGTAACATTTTGTGGAGGTCTGGCTTCAATGGGTCAGATTCCTGTATTTGCAGTATATTCAAGTTTTCTTCAGAGGGCATATGACCAGCTTATTCATGATGTATCTATTGGAAAACTTCATGTTGTACTTGGTGTAGACCGTGCAGGTATCGTTGGTGAGGACGGTGAAACACATCAGGGTCTTTTTGATGTGCCTATGTTGACAACTATTCCGAATACTGTAATATATTCACCATCATGCTATGATGAACTTAAAATTTGCATGAGAAAAGCTATATATGATGATAAATACCTTTCTGTTGTAAGATATCCCAGAGGTGCAGAAGAAGTATCGTTTGAATATTGTGATTGTAATGCAGAATATATATTGACAAATAACAATAATAACATACTTATAATAACTTATGGCAGACTTTATAATGAGGTCTGTAAGGCAAGTGAACTTTTAAAAAAAGATAACATTAATTGCGATATACTTAAACTTACAAAAATTTATCCTGTTAATAATGATATATTTAATAAGATAAAAGATTATAAAATGATTGTTTTCTTTGAAGAATCTATGGGAAACGGTAGTATATCTGAAAAAACAGGCAATGAACTTTTAAAATCAGGGTATCATGGAGATTATAGCACGGTTACAGTCGATAATTATGTTAAGCAGGCATCTGTACGGTCATGTCTTGAAAAACTTGGTTTGACAAGCGAAAAAATTGCAGATTATATAAAAAAGAGGTGCAGAACAGATGTCAAGACTTGATGCTGAAATTGTTAACCGTAAAATCGCAAGAAGCCGTGAACGTGCTAAGGAAATGATAAAATCTGGTAATATATCAGTTAATGGTAAACTTATTAATAAAGTTTCGTTTGAAGTTGGAGAAAATGATATTATAGAATCCTCTCAACAGGAAATCTATGTTGGCAGAGGTGCATTGAAGATTGAAAAGGCAACTGAAGTTTTCAACTTGGATTTCTCCGGAAAGATTTGTCTTGATATTGGTGCATCTACGGGAGGATTCACTGATTTTATGCTTAAAAATGGAGCTGTTAAAGTTTTTGCTGTTGATGTTGGGCATGGTCAGCTTGCAGAATCTTTGTGCAATGACAGCAGGGTAGTGAATATGGAAGGCACTGATATACGTAAAGTTATTCCGGAAACTCTTGGAAATAAGATGGATTTTATTTCAGTAGATGTGTCGTTTATTTCTCTTAAGATGATTTTGCCTGTACTTGGAGGTTTCCTTAAAAAAGGTTCAGATGCGGTTTTGCTTATAAAGCCACAATTTGAAGCTGGAAAAAAATCAGTAGGTAAACATGGTATTGTACGTGATAAAAAAGTACATGAACGTGTATTGTCTGAAATAGATGAATCTATATATAAATCCGGATTTAAAGCTGTTGATTATACATTTTCTCCTATAAAAGGAGGAAGTGGAAACATTGAGTATCTTGTACATATCCGTAAGGTTTCAGATACACCAATGATACATGATTTCAGAAAACTTGTTGAAATTTCATTCAATAAATTAAAGGAGTAGTTTTTTATGATAGTAGCATTGTATCCGAATTTTCAAAAGACAAATGCCTTGAAATGTGCAAGAGAAACTTGTGATATACTTAATTCTTCAGGTATTGATGTATGTATAAGTGAAAATTTTAAAAAAGAATTTTCGGACAAGCCTTTTGTAAAATTTGAAAATATTAAAAAATCTGTCAGAACAGCAGATTTTGTTATTGCGATAGGCGGTGATGGCACAATTTTAAGATGTTCCAAACTTCTTATGGGTACGGATACAAAGTTGCTTGGTATAAATACAGGAACACTTGGCTTTATGGCAGGTCTTGAGGCTGACCAGTTAGATAAACTCAAGCTTTTAAAAACTGGTGAATATGAGATTTCAGACAGAATGACCCTTGATGTTGTTTGTACTGAAAATGGAAAAAAAGTTACTTATACAGCACTTAATGAAATTTCAGCACGTTCCGGAAGCTTTCGGATATGTGATTTTGAAGTTTGTTCAGACGGCTACTTAGTAGGAAAATATCGTGCAGATGGTGTTTTGTTCAGTACCCCTTCGGGTTCAACAGCATATTCACTATCAGCCGGTGGTCCTGTAATTGAACCTGATTTGAAATGCATTGAAATGACTCAGATTTGTCCACATTCGCTTTTTTCAAGAACTACGATTTTTTCGTCATGCCGTAAACTAAAGCTTACAAGTCGTACACGTTATAATGAATATATGGTAATAAGTATTGACGGGGAATTGCATATACAGTTGGAAAAAGACCAGTCTATTGAAATATTCCGTGGAAAAAACAATATCCGTTTTATAAATCTTATCGGAAATTCTTTTCACGAATCACTTTGTAGAAAACTTTGCAAACCTATAAAATAGGAGCGTTTTATGAAAAATCACAGACATGAACTTATATTGGAAATTATAAATAATCAGCCTGTTTCTACACAGGAAATGCTTATAAAATTACTCGCCGAAAAAGGTGTCCATGCTACTCAGGCTACTTTATCAAGAGATATACAACAGCTTTCACTCGTAAAGCAGCGTGATGCTGACGGAAATTATAGATATACATTTCCTGTGGCGGTTGTTGAGGAAAAAAATTTTTTTGCAGAGGCTGTATTGTCCGTTGATTATGCAATGAATACGATTGTTCTTAAGTGTCGTGCCGGAATGGCTCAGGGAACTTGTGCCGCTATTGACTCTGTAAAACATGATGGCGTTGTTGGTACTATTGCAGGCGATGATACTATTTTCATACTTGTAAGGAGTGAGGCTGATGCTAAAAAATTATCTAAAAAGTTCAGAAATGAACTTTTTTATGGGAGGTAATGCTGAAGTTTATGCTAAGAGAAATTTATATTAGAAATCTTGCAGTAATTAAAGAAGCAGTTATACCATTTAATGAAAACCTTAATATTTTTACGGGCGAAACAGGGGCAGGAAAGTCGATACTTATTAATGGCATTAATGCTGTATTGGGACGTAGGAGCAGTAAGGATATTGTACGTACTGGTTGCAGTAAGGCAATTGTAACTGCACTCTTTACAGAAATTGATGATAAAATAATATCACGTCTTGATGAACTTGGTGTATCTCATGACAATAATGAAATAACAATTACTCGTGAAATTAACGCAGACGGAAAAAGTCTGGCAAGAATTAATCAGCATACAGCATCAGTTTCACTATTGAAGGAAATAGGCAATATGCTTATAAATATTCATGGTCAGCATGATAATCAAATCCTTATGGACAGTGAAAAACATTTACAGATACTTGATGATTTTGGTGCGGATAATACTTGTCTGGAAAATTATCGTGAAGTTTTCAGAGAACTACAATGTACTGCTAAAAAACTTAATGAGTTGAAAAAACTGGAACATTCAAAGGCTGAACGTATCATTTACCTTAATTCAATAATTGAAGATATGGGAGATTTGGAACTTTCAGAAAATGACGATGAAGTTATTGAAAAAGAATATGAAACCGCTAAAAATTCTGAGAAACTGATTATTGCTATAAAAAATGCTGTACAAGGAATTTCAGGAGAAGATAATGCAGGCGATTTGGTGGCATCGGCAGAAAATGAAATCCTATATTATACTGACAGCAATGATGAACTTAATTCTCTTTATGAAAGACTTTCAGCAGTTGAAATTGAACTTGCAGATATTTCTTCAGAATTTGAGAGTTTAGCCGATAAAATAGAAATTGATGGTCAACGTCTGGAATTTCTGGAAAAACGTCTTAATACTATAAATAAACTGAAAAAAAAATATCTTACAGATTGTTCCGGACTTGTAAAACTTTATAACGATGCTTGTTCTGAAATTAATCGTTTTGAAAGTTCAGCTTCAGAAATATCCAGACTTAATAAATTGAAAGAATCTTTGCTACATAAAGTTACTGAAAGAGCAAAGGAACTTTTTGATTATCGTGAAAAGATTGCTGAAAAGTTCGCTGAAAGAGTTACGTCAGAACTTGAATTTCTGAATATGCCGGACGTTGTGATAAGTGTTCGTCATGAAAAAGGTAAGCTTACCATAAATGGTATGGATAATATTGAATTCCTGATTTCAGCTAATAAGGGCGAAGCTCCAAAACCTATTTCTAAAATAGCGTCTGGCGGTGAACTTTCAAGAATAATGCTTGCACTTAAAAGCGTTGTGGCAGGCAGAGACGATATTCCTACAATGATTTTTGATGAAATAGATACGGGCGTCAGTGGAAAGGCAGCACAAAAAATAGGCATTAAACTTAAAGAAATAGGTCGAGTAAGACAGGTAATATGTGTGACACATTTATCACAGATAGCAGTTATGGCAGATAATCATCTTATGATTGAAAAACAAACTATAAATGAACGTACAGAAACACATGTTACTCAGCTTGACTTTGAAGGCAGAGTTTCAGAGATTGCAAGAATTATGGGCGGTGAAAATCCAAGTCGTCTTATGCTTGATACCGCACGTGAAGAATTGAAAAAATATACTATGGAGTGATTATTTTGAAAATATATGTTACAAGACATGGTCAGACGGATTTCAATAAACAAGACAAAATTTTAGGCACAACGGATATGGATATAAATGAAACAGGTTTACAGCAGGCATATGCTCTTGCTGAAAAAGTTTCCGGTTTGAATGCCGATATAATGATAGTTTCGCCTATGAAAAGAGCTCAGACTACTGCCAGAATAGTATCTGAAAAGACAGGTCTTGAAATAGTTACAGAACCACGCCTCAGAGAATGGAATTATGGCGAATATGAAACACATTCAAGATTTTCAGAAGGATTTGAAGAAAATAAAGTTAATTTTGCAACACGTATGGGAAAAACTGGTGAATCTGTTTTACAGCTTGCACATAGAGTGTATTCTGCACTTGATGATATTATAAAAAATTATAATGATAAAACTGTTTTAATAGTTTGCCATGGTGGCGTTTGCAGAATCATAAACACATATTTTAATGATATAAAAACAGAAGATTTTGCTGTATGGATGATTAATAACTGTGACATTCTGCAATATGATATTCCGGAGGATAGTTATGAAAATAGGCGTTGATTATTATCCGGAACAGTGGGACAGTAGTCTTTGGGTTAAAGATGCTGAACAAATGACTAAAACAGGTGTTGACATTATTCGTATATGCAACGGTGCATGGTCAAGTATAGAATATCAGGACAGTATGTTTTATTTTGAATGGCTTGATGAAGTTGTGGATATTTTTGAAAAATCAGGGATTCAGATTATGATGTGCATACCGACAGATTGTCCGCCGTTATGGCTTTATAAAAAATATCCACAGATTATTCGGGTGGGAACTGACGGTAAACCTGTACAAATTGGTATACGTGGTCATAGATGTATTAATTCGCCGATTTTCAGAGCGTATGCCAAAAGGCTTACGGAACAGCTTGTACGTCGTTATGGTCACAAACCGTCTGTTGTTGCATGGCAGATTGATAGTGAACTTGAATCATATCAATGTACTTGTGAAGTGTGTCGTGCTAAATTCAGACAGTGGCTACTTGAAAAATATGATAGTTTTGATGATATAAGATTTGCAATAGGTGCTGAATCACATAGTCTTGAATACAGCGATATTTCAGAAGTTGACCCTCCTGCTGCTTATCCGTTACATTTGCAGAATCCGGCATTATGCCTTGAATATAAGCGTTTTTGTTCTGATTGCATTGCAGAATATGCAGACGAAATCGCAGGCATTATACGTCGTGAAGTTCCACGTGCCAATGTGACTACCAATACTTGGTTTTGTGAAAACGCTCCGGATTATTATAAACTTTTTGATAATCTTGATTTTGTATCATATGATAATTACCCTCCTGTTCTGGTTGATAAGGAAAATCAAATAAAATCACACTCATTCAGGCTGGATATGATGCGTGGAATTAAAAAAAGAAACTTCTGGATTACTGAACAGTTAAGTGGCATAATAGGAGGCTGGACATCAATGTCACCAGCTCCGCTTCCGGGTATGCTTATGGGATATTCTTTGCAGGCTTTTGCACACGGTGCTGATACTGTAATGCATTTTAGATGGAGAACAGCTGTAAAAGGTTCTGAAATGTTCCTCCATGGAATACTTGACCAGAGTAATGTATTAACCAGACGTTTCTTTGAATTTTCAGAACTATGCAAGACAGTTTCAAAGATGGAAGTATTTATTTCTGCAAAGATAGTTTCTGAAATAGCAATACTATATTCTCCTGATTGCTTTAATGCCTTGAAGATTCAGCCACAAACAGAAAATTTTGATTACCTTGAACAACTGGAAAACTTCCATTCAGCTTTTGCAAGGTATGGTGCTAATGTAGATGTAGTATCAGCAGATTCAGATTTATCTGGGTATAAGATAGTTGTAGCCCCGTCAGTATTTGTTAATGACAAGGCAGTCGTAGAAAATATATATCGTTTTGTGATTAATGGTGGCACTCTTGTACTGACTTGCCGGAGTGGTGTTAAAGATAATAATAATAACTGCATTATGGAGGCACTTCCTACTATATATAAACAACTTATTGGTGCTGAAATCACTGAATATGACCCTATTGGTGAAGTCGTTGAACAAAATATAAAAGATTTTGCCGGAAATAAATTCCGCTGTAAACAATGGTGTGATATACTTCATCTTAATACAGCTAAAATGTACGCCGAATATGGAGAGAGTTTCTATAAATGTTGTCCGGCAGTCACTATGAATAAGTATTGCAATGGCATGGCTTATTACGTCGGAACTGTTTGTGAATCTGCTTTTTATGAGAGTTTCGCTGGAAATCTTATGGTACAAGCTAAAATTCCACGTTTGAAAGGTCTGCCTAAAGGGGTTGAAGTAATTACTCGCACTAATGGGATAAATGAATATATATTCTTCTTCAATAACTCAAATGAAACAGTTATGATTAATCTCCCTAAATCTATGTATAGTATTATTGATTCAAGGGGGAAAGATGTGATACGTCTTATACCTTTTGATGTTGATATTGTTAGAAAGTAGGCTAAGTTATGAGAATAGTTCTTCAGAGGGTAACAAGTGCAAGTGTTACTGTTAATGGAAATATTACCGGTCAGATTGATAATGGTTATTTAGTGCTTTTTGGAGTGGGAAAAGAAGATACAGAAAAAGATTGCATAAGACTTGCAGATAAAATAATAAATCTAAGGATTTTTTCAGATGAAAATGATAAGATAAATCTTTCTCTTAAAGATATTGGAGGTTCAATATTAGTAGTTCCGCAATTTACTCTTTATGCAGATTGCAGAAAAGGTAATCGTCCTAACTTTATTCAGGCAGGTTCTCCGGATTATGCCAATAAACTTTTTGAATATTTTGTTGAATATCTGCGTAATAAAAATCAACATGTTGAAACAGGTGTTTTTGGAGCAGATATGAAAGTGGAACTCCTTAATGATGGCCCTTTTACTGTGATACTTGAATAAACTTGAATTAAAATCATCTCATTTGTCAATAATTACAATGAGGTGATTTTTTATGTACAAGAAAATTCAGACAAGAATTATTATACTTGTTGTAGTATTTTTCCTTATGTTTGCCAGATTATGCTTTAATTACTATTGCCTTGCCGTTAAACGTGAATATGTTCAGACGGCTAATGCCAATGCACAATTTACGATTGTCGCCGGAAACAGTGAGGGTACTATTTATGATAGAAACTTAAATCCTATTGTCAATTCTTCTAAAAAATATATTGCGGTAGCAATTCCGGCATTTCTTGACAGAAATTCAACGGCAGAAACGGCAATTGATAAAGAAAATTTTTTGAATAAATTTGATGAAGGTTTACCGTTCACATTTGAATGTAAATCTGATACTTTGGATTCTGATGGATTGACAGTGTTTGAAATTCCAGAACGTTATTCCGAAAATCAGCTTGCCCAACATATTGTGGGATATCTTTCACAAGGTGAAGGCGTCGCAGGAATTGAATATGCATATAATAAAATTCTTCGTAATGGTTATAGCGAAAATAGTGTGACATATGTAACAGATGGTTTTGGACAAATACTTATTGGTGATGGAAAAAAGATTGTTCGTAGCAATGCAGAAAAAAACGGCGTGGTTACAACAATTGACCTTGATATCCAGAAAATATGCGAGGAAGCAGGAAAAAATATTGAAAAAGGTGCTATTGTCGTTGCTGACGTAAAAACTGGTGAAATTCTTGGAATGGTGAGTTTTCCGACGTATTCGGTTGATGATATTGAAAGTGCAGTTTCAGATGAGAGAAGTCCATTAATAAATCGTTCCTTGTATTCATATAGTGTAGGTTCTATTTTCAAGCTTGTTACGGCTGTTCAGGCGATTGAAAGTCACTTTGGTAATTATGTGTACAACTGCAATGGAACTGAAAATATTAATGGTCAGGTCTTTAATTGTCATAAAATTGATGGTCATGGTTTACAAACGTTATCAGAGGCTATAACTAATTCATGTAACACATATTTTGTAAATGTAAGTCGTATGCTTGATATAAATAAATTTCATGAACTTGCATCTAATCTTGGTTTTGGATATGAAATACATCTTTGTTCAGGAATGACGGCGTCTGCCGGTGTATTGCCAAGTACAGAAGAATTGATGATACCCGCAGAACTGGCTAATTTCTCATTCGGACAAGGTAGACTTTCAGCAACACCATTGCAGATTCTCAGACTTACCTGTGCAATTGCAAATAATGGTAAGATGCCTGTACTTCGTTTGATTAAAGGAATGACTCTGGACGGAGATGATATATTAAATGAAAAGAATACTCAGATTTCAGAAGTTATTGAAAAAAATACAGCCAATCAACTTAAAGAGATGATGATTTCAGCTGTTGAAAGTAATGAAAGTTCAAACGCCAGAACAACATATACAACAGTTGGTGCAAAAACTTCCACTGCCCAGACCGGACGATATGATGAAAATGATATTGAATTCTGTCATGCATGGATAACAGGATTTTTTCCGGCTGATAAACCGCAATATGCAATTACTGTACTTGTTGAGGACGGCGGTTATGGTAATGATGTTGCCGCTCCTGTTTTTAGAGAAATAGTCGAAAATATAGTTTCTAAATAAAAAAGCCTTCGATATGAAGGCAATTTTTATTTAATATTGAAATCAGGAGGGGAATCTATTTTTTCAGAAACATATTTACCATTTTTCTTATGTTGTTTTACACATTCAGTAAGTAAATATTCTATTTGTCCGTTTACGGAACGAAAGTCATCTTCTGCCCATTTTGAAATATCATTAAACAGTTTTTCAGATATTCTTAATGGTATTTGTTTTTTCTTTGCCATCAGTACAAACTTCCAGAATTTATAATAGGTTGAGCATCGTGATTGCCACAAAGAACTACAAGCAGATTTGAAACCATAGCTGCTTTACGTTCATCATCAAGTTCGACAATACCGCTTGCATTAAGTCGTTCAAGAGCCATTTCAACCGTACCAACAGCACCATCAACAATCATTTTTCTTGCGTCCACAATAGCAGATGCCTGTTGTCTCTGGAGCATAACAGCGGCTATTTCCGGAGCATATGCAAGATAAGTTATACGTGCTTCAATAATTTCAAGACCGGCATTTTCGACTTTATTTTGTATTTCTTCTTTGATTCTTAATGCTACTATTTCGCTTGAACCCCTTAAACTTCCTTCATCAGCGATTCCGTCGCCTGTTGTATCAACATTAGGAGCGACATCATATGGATAAATTCTGACAATGTTTCTTAAAGCAGTGTCACATTGAAGTGAAAGATATTCTTTATAGTTATCAACGTTAAATACAGCTTTGGCAGTATCTTTTACTTTCCATATAACTGCTATACCGATTTCCACTGGATTTCCAAGGCAGTCGTTTATTTTCTGGCGGTTATTATTTAAAGTCATTATTTTAAGTGATATTTTCTTATTAATCATTGGCTGAATGTCATTTATTATAGTAGTTTCACCTATATCGTCGCTTTGACGCAAATGGGTTTTTGCCGCAGGGTTGATTGAACTGCAAAACGGATTGACCCAATAAAAACCATCACCTTTTAAAGTACCCTTATATTTTCCAAAAAGAGTAAAAACAATAGCTTCTTGTGGTTTAAGTATTATCAGTCCCTTGAATGGGAACCAGCCTATACAAGCCCATATAATACCGATTGTAACAAAAATGAAATTTTCAATAATGCCACCTGCCACAATTAATGCTATGCTTATTATGTAAAGTATAATAAATAATATCATCATAATAAAGCCATTATTTTTTTCTGCCAATATTTTTTCTTTCATAAGAACCTCCATATATAAAATGATA